>JBMYOR010000006.1:0-24523 GCA_049599535.1 Bacteroidia bacterium
CAAGTGTTATGCTTTTACGACCTTTCAGATACCATTGCAGGTGGTAATTATGATTATTGGAAAAACAGAGAGAATTATACCCATAAATTTGAGCAAATAGAATTAAAAACGCATTTAGGACACGGATTTTTATATAAACCCTTAAAGGAGTGGATTGAGCCTACACGAAAATGGATACTAAATCAAAAACTACAATAAATCAATATAAATGATAGCAGATACACCAAAAGCCCCATACTACGCAGTAATATTCACTTCAACAAATACTGAAAATGTAGAAGATTACTCAGAAATGGCTGAGAAAATGGTTGAATTGGCAAGTAAACAAGAAGGTTTTCTTGGAGTAGAAAGTGCAAGAAATGAAGTCGGTATTACAGTATCATATTGGAAAGATTTAGAATCTATTAAAAAGTGGAAAGAAAATACGGAACATTCTTTTGCACAGGTGCAGGGCAGAAAAAAATGGTATCAAACCTATAAAACAAGAATTGCCAAAGTTGAAAGAGACTATGGCTTTGAAAAATCATAACCAAGCTTTTCAATGAGCAAAAATGTTTTCATAACAGGAATTAACAAAGGTCTTGGAAAAGAGCTGTTTGAGCTATTCCTAACTAAAGAATATACCGTTTATGGACTTTTAAGAAATCAGTTAGTTGCTGAAAAGCTAAAAAGAAATCTTCCTGAAAATGGAAAGCTAATTTTAGCTGATGTATCAACTGACGAATCTATAAATGCTATTCAGAAAGTTGTTAGTGAAAATCCTATTGACTTGTTAATCAATAATGCAGGTATTGGTGGTAAATCGCATTTGATTGGCAAGATCGACTCAGATGAAATCAATGAGCTTTTTAATATTCATTGTTTAGGTGTTTTTAGAACAGTAAAAGCATTAGAAACAAATCTGCTCAAAGCCAATGAACCCCTCGTATTAAATCTTAATAGTAGATTAGGTTCAATAACTCGACAAGGCAACGGCACTTATGACCATATAACGGTCAGTTATTCATATAGAATTGTAAAAGCTGCTCAAAATATGCTAACAAACTGCCTTAGAAAAGAATTTAAAGGCGAAATAAAATTCGTAAGTATTCACCCTGGAAAGATGAAAACCGAGATTGCTCAAGTTGACGCAGATATTGAACCAAGAGAGGTTGCGAATAGAATAATCCAGTTTTATGAAAATGGAAAACTGATTGAAGAAAATGGTATTACTGAATTAGGTAAAGAGCTAATTGAATGGTAGAAGAAACACTAAAACTTGAGAGCCTGATTAACCAAATCATGGACTACATTAAAAAGACCCCAGAAAAGGAGATATCAATGAATTTGAATCCCAAAAAGTGGTCTAAAAAGCAGATTCTTGGTCATTTGGTTGATTCAGGAATTAATAATCTTCAAAGGTTTACAGAAATTCAATTTGAAGAAAAGCCATACAATTTAAGGACTTATAAACAAGACGAATTAGTTGAAGCTAATTTCTACCAAACGTCTGAAACAAGTGAAATTTTGGGATTACTTACAGCAATAAACAAAAGGATAATCAGTATTATCAAAGTTCTAGATGATGAAGCTCTTAATTATGAAATTACAACTTACAATAACGAAAAGTTTGACCTGAGATTCTTGATTGAAGATTATGTAAATCACTTTGAACACCATACCAAACAAATAATTCAATATGATTAACTACAACAACAAAATATTCAGACCTATTGTAAACTCAGCAAATGGTGAAACTTCAAATGACACAGTTTTTCTTTACAAACAAGTTGGAAATGTTTTGACATCTGAATATTCAGGGGGCAAAATAATTAAAGGGCACTTGATTGGAATTGTCAATGAATATGGTGAAATTGAAATGAGATATCATCAAGTAAACATCAAAGCAGAACTTATGACAGGAATTTGCAAATCAAAACCTCAAATTCTAAAAAATGGAAAAATCCTTCTTTTCGAAAATTGGGAATGGACATCGGGAGATAAGTCAAAAGGACAATCTACAATAGAAGAACAGTAAAGCTACCGCTAACAATGTATATGAAATCAAAGCACCCTATCGGTATGCTAAGCTTCATATACGAGACCGTTGGATATAACATATTGACAATCTATGCGAAAAGAGATTAAAGAAGACTCCATTACAAGTTTGACCACAAAAGATTTTTTGAAACTGCGAGTATTTAATGATTTTAAGGTCGATTATGAATCGCTTATTCAAGGTTTCAAATTAACTCCGCCACTTTCATCAAATGTTGACACGAAATCTACTTCGATTGAAAGTTTCTTTGTTAACGAAGGATTCGCAGCCAAACAGTTTAAGACTATTTGCGAAAATTATTTAAGTGACTTAGGCCTTGAAAATGATGTGATTTTGAAAAAACACACTTCAGGACACTATAATGTTATATCAAAACAGCTTTCGGAATATCTTTTAAAATTGAACACCAAACGAAAATCACCATTTTCTGATATTAGATTATATTTCGACTTATCAGCTAAGTTGAGTAATAACGAAAAATTATCCTTTCTACTAGGAAATTACCAAAGGTTTTACAGAGACAATATGTTTGCAATTATTTCATCTTGGCAGACATTTATTTTAATGGATATAATTAATTCCTTTTCAGCTAGTGATGAAAAAGTAAAAACGATTTCTCATTTCAATGTTCCACGTCTAACACAAATCATTCTTGATGATAATAGTTTATTACTTGAAATGCTAAATTCTTGGAGACTTGAAATTGACAATATAAATAACAATCAATTAGGTGAATGATTAAACTACTGCTAACAGCGGGTATATTTAATGCGGGGTTTTGTAGTTCAGTCGCCTTTAGTATTTCAATCTTCTTTTTGGCATGGGTGGAACGCAAATCACTTTGAAGGCCCTACATTTTATAGCTGCAAAACATTAGTAGTACTTAAAACCAACAGATTAGATAAAGATTTGATAACTACAGAAATGAACCAAATTAACTTGACGCTATTAACACTTCTAGCATTAATAACTTCTTGTCAAAAAGACGAAGGTGCATCAGAAACAATAAATGAAGTAGAGATTATGTATACAATGCCAGAAGAAAGCGAACTACACGAAGGAACTTGGCTTCAATGGCCACACCATTATCAATATGGCATTGCATACCGAAATAGCTTAGATGCAACCTGGGTTTCAATAACAAAAGAATTGGAATCAAGTGAAAATGTACACTTAATTGCCTATAACCAAACAGAAAAAGACAGAATTACCTCACTATTAATTGCCGAAAGTGTACCATTAACAAATATTGATTTCAAGCTTTATGAAACTGATGATACCTGGGTTAGGGATAATGGTCCCATTTATGTGAGAGATAAAAATGAAAATTTAGTTATTGAAGATTGGGGGTTTAATGGTTGGGGCAATAAAAAGGATGATTTGAGCGGTCTGTTAATCCAATCAGACAAATGCAATAAAATTCCTTCAAAAATTGCATCAGACCAAGGAAGAATAATAATAGACCTTAATTCAGAGATGGTAAATGAAGGAGGCAGCGTAGAAATTGACGGAAATGGAACATTGATGGCGTGCAAAAGCTCGATACTGAACAAAAACAGAAACCCGGGAATGACTCAGGCACAAGCCGAGATAGTGTTTAAAAAATATTTAGGAGTCACAAATTTTATTTGGCTTGATGGACAAGCTGGAATTGAAATCACTGACCAACATATTGACGGTTTTGCAAGGTTTGGCAACTCAAATACGATTGTTACAATGGAACAGAATGATTTATTAGATTATGACGTTCAACAATCTGACATTGACAAACTCTACTCTGCAAAAAATAAAAATGGGAAACCATATACTTTTCTAAAAGTACCATTAACTCAAAATAATGTAAAAACCACAAAAGGAACGGATTTGGGATACAAGGGTTCATATATAAACTACTACATAGCGAATACGAAAATATTAGTTCCAAATTATAATGACCCAAATGATGAGACTGCCAATGCTATAATTCAAACTTTATATCCAAATAGAACCGTAGTTGGTATTGATGTTAGAAACTTATACCAAAATGGTGGAATGTTACATTGTGTAACACAGCAACAACCAGTTGATTAAAAATAATAGCCGTAACAGTAATGAATTAAAGGCTTATATCCCGCTTCAACTTTCTTGTATCTTAACAGGAAAGCGTCACGCAATCGGCTATTATTATTACGCTTGACCATTATAGCCCATTCCTCACATTTGTTCTTACTCACGACCATTGAGTGCTGATCAAAAAATAAAGATCTACAAAGCATTGAATTTCAAGAATATAATTTTGCGATAGTCAGAATTAAAAAATGAAAGACAAGCCAGCAATATCATTAATAGGCGGACTGACAATTACAGCAATTATACTCATAGTAATAGCCCTGTTGTACTTTCTCATGACTTTTAACCTTGCCGGTGGTGAGACGTTTCAAGAAATCGAAATTCAGAGAACTGCATTGCTCGTTTTGGCAATTATTATAGCCGTACTTACCGCGCTTGTAAGCAAGCGCTTTATAAGAACGCGAAGAATGTATACTGCTATAGGGACAGGTATATTGCCTTTGGTTACTTTTATAGCCGTAACCGTGTACTACCTAAACAATTATAATTACCATACGAATTTTGACCAGACAACATGGCAACATAAAAAGTTGAAGCCATTTGATATGGCAACTACCTTGGCAAAAGACAATGAACTTATTGGAATGACAAGAACTGAAGTGAAAACACTCCTTGGAAAAGGATTTGAGAAAGGCAATGATAATGTTAATCCGAACAAAGGTTTTATCACATATTTAGTTGAGCAAGACTGGACATTAACCATATTCTTTGAAAATGATGTAGCTGTTGAAGTAAAACTTAAACTTACAAGAATGCTCACTTAAAGATTGTAAACATAACATTAGCGAAGAAAACATGCCATTCTCGTTACTTTTCTTAGCCAAACCACTGTAAACCAAAAAGATGAATACTAAAAAATGAATAGAATAATTAGAAAAACATTATTGTTGACTTTCTCTTTAATTATTATTTCCTGTATCGGACAAGTTAAGGAAAGCAAGAAGTCTGCTCAAGCCGAAAAAATATCTGCCGTAAATAAAATTCCTATTCCCAAAAATGGGTTTTGGAGTGCCCATCTCGACAATGACGGTTCTCTGTGGTTTAGTAGTAATGGTGGTGGCATATATCACTATGATGGCAAAATAGTTAAAAATTATACTGAAGAAAATGGACTGAATAGTAACCAAGTCTATTCAATTGCGTCTGACAGTAAAAACAATCTGTGGTTCGGAACTCAAAAGGGTTTAACCAAGTTCAACAGACAACATTTTGAACATATTACATTACCCTACCAAGACACTACAAAGGGCTGGATTAGTACTGTGTACCCGGTTTTGAATCCCAATGCAGCATATTCTTTAGCAACCGACAATAACGATAACATATGGATTGGAACCGCCGGTGGTGGTGCATATAAATACGATGGGAACAACTTTAAACCCTATTTAACTGAAATAGGAACAAAGTATGATGGTTTTTGTCATAATTGGGTTCATGATATTGAGAAAGATGCTGAAGGTAATATGTGGTTTGCTTCAATGTCTCATGGAGGAGTTAGCCAATTTAACGGAGATAAATTCACTCATTTTAAGATAAGCGATGGATTGAGTGATGATATGGTTAGAACCATTTACAATGACAGGTCAGGAAAAATATGGATAGGATTTAAGGGTAGTGAAAATAGTGGTCTAACAGTATTTGATGGAAAGTCTTTCAAAAAATATTCTGTTAAAGACGGACTGCACAATACAAGAATCTTTGCAATTTATGAAGATAAAAGCGGTAAAGTTTGGCTTGGCGGAAACACGGGTAAACTATACATTTTCGATGGTCAAAATTTTACAGAGTTTAGTTCAAACGGACAGACATACTCTGACATTGTATTCATTTTGGGTGACTTTGAAGATAATGTTTGGTTTGGTGGAAGCAATGGAATATGGAAGTTTGATGGAGAATCGGTAATCAATATGACTATATAATCATAAAAATAGGTAATAGCTAACCATGCAAAAAAATAATAGCCGTAACAGTAATGAATCAAAGGCTTATATCCCGCTTCAACTTTCTTGTATCTTAACAAGAAAGCGTCACGCAATCGGCTATTATTATTACGCTTGACCATTATAGCCCATTCCTCACATTTGTTCACTCCAAATTGACAATAATAGAAAAATGTCACTTTTTTAAGAGAAAATTAATTGCTCTTGCTCCTAACTATTGAGTGCTAATCAAAAAACAAAGATCTACAAAGCACTGAATTTCAATAATATAACTTAAGAAGTATCGGTAATCTTGCCACTAAACCAAAAAAACCTGTTAAACTACACAAACGAGCGATTGAAATCGCTCGCTTCTGATCAGGAACGATGGACTTAAGTCCATTGAGGTGCTTGTGGTAGTAATACCGATACCCCTTATTAGTTTACACCGCTGGGTTTAAAACTACGTTTCCTTTCTTATGGCCCGTTTCAATGTATTTATGCGCATTGGCTAAATTATCTAAAGGATAACTTCGGTCAATTATTACTTTCATGTCACCCGCTTCAATTATCTCTATAAGGATTTTCATTAGTCGTTTGGTCTCCTTTGCTGGTAAAGCACCGGTGGCTGAGAACTTGGCTTTCTTCTTTCTAAAAACAGAGGTAATCATCATATCGCCTAGCAAAGGCATGCCTAGTACAGGCGATGCATAAATACCATTTTCTGTCAATGCATTTCGGCATTCAGCAAAAGACCTAACGCCTACGGTATCGTAAATAAGGTCGTAGCTGTTTTCGTTTTCGGTAAAGTCATTTTTGGTGTAGTCTATTACAGCATCAGCGCCTAAGTCCCAAACAAGTTCCTTATTCTTGGTGCTGCAAACACCTGTAACCTCGGCACCAAAATATTTGGCTATCTGCACTGCTGCCGTCCCCAATGAGCCCGAAGCACCATTGATTAATACTTTTTGACCCTTTTGGATGTTGCCTAGGTTACACAAAAAGTTAAGGGAAGTAATACCACCATCGCACATTCCGGCCGCTTCATCAAAACCAAGATTGCTTGGCAAATGCGTAACTATTCCGTTTTCAGGTACGGTAACATATTCGGCATAAGTGCCCATGGTTTCTATGTTTTCGCCAAATACTTTGTCGCCAGCTTTAAATTGAGTCACTTGTGCGCCAACAGATTCAACCACACCTGCAAATCCTGTTCCCCAAATGGGGTTCTTCGGTTTGGTAAGGCCAATCATCAGGCGGCCTATATAGGGCTTTCCGGTGCGCATCATGGTATCAGCTTTGGTTACTGAAGATGCATGGATCTTTACTAATATTTCGTTGGGTTTGGCAGTTGGCTTTGCCACACGATCTGCTTTAAATATTTCTGGCGAACCATAGGCTGTGGTGATTACTGCATTCATTTTTTCCATCTTTCTCTATTTTTAAATCCGCTTAAACGGTGTTGTTATTTTATGAAAACAAAGGTGAATGGGTGGTTGCTAGCAGAAGTTCGTAAACACATGTATGGGTTCGGAATTACAAATCCGAACTTTATTGTCTCATGAACTGGGCAATCAACTCTATGGATTCTTGGGTTTTCTCTTCTTGCACAAAATGACCGCAATTGAGCTCCGCCACAGTGGCGTTTGGAAGTCGTTTTTTCCATTTGGAGAGCTCTTCTTTTTTGATAAATTCATCTTTAGTTCCCCAAATAACGAGCCATTCTTTGTTGGCTAATGAATCAAGCTGCTCCCACTGCTTTTGGTACCAATCAGATGAACCCACCAATGCCTTTGCCAGATGTAGTAATCCATGTCTTGATGCCTTATTTGGAAATGGCTTAATGTAGTGTTGATGTACTTCTTTAGACAAATTCTTCTTATCTGCAAACCCCTTTTTCAAAAGGACTTTGGGCGAAATATTCATGTTTAAATACAAGAGCTTCCCCAATCTGCTATTGACGGTCTTATCAATCTTCTGAGCGTCTTTTCGCGCTTTGGTAGACCATAGCCAAGTATTGAACATTACCACTTTATCAATTCTATCAGCATTCATAATTCCAGCTGCTAGCCCAATTGGGCCACCAAAATCATGAACCACTAAGGTTATGTTTTGCAAGTCTAACTTTTGAATGAACTCATTCAGGTTCTCGGCATGGTTTTTTGGTTTTCCTGGAAAATCTAATGGTTTTTCAGACAGACCAAACCCTAAATGGTCAATTGCAATGCATCTGTAATTCTTTGACAGTTCTTTTACAAAATCTCGGTACAAAAACGACCAAGTTGGTGTGCCGTGTACAAAAAGAATGGTTTCTCCTTTGCCTTCGTCTACATAATGCATGTTGCCCGCTTCTAGGCTCATCATTTTGCTTTCAAAAGGATAAAGATTCGTGTCAACCCACGGTTGGGCAATTGCAGTGCTACTCATCATAACTAGGCTTAAAAGTGTTATTAATTGTTTCATGTTTTTGAATCTGAAACAAAAGTCAATCAGCCTGTTATTCTAAATTTTGGTATAAACCAAGATTCTATATTTTGATGGTATTGAGCAATTTACTCAGGTTGGTTTGGTCAATTCGTAAATAAGACGCTATGTCTTTTTGAGCAATCATATTTAATAAATGTGGGCTTCTTTTGGCAAAGGCTTTAAATCGGGCTTCTATATCAAAAGCCATGAGTTCATAGTGTCGCTGAACCAATCCGATTAACAAGAATTCTGTAGCCTTTCTAAATAGGGTTTCAATCTCTCGATGGTCCTTCATAAGCTGTTGATGTTTGTCAAAAGAAATCCGAATGAATTGGCTGTTTGTAATAGTTTCTAAAAAATACTTTGATGGAGTTTGAGTAAGAAAAGATTCGGGAATTCCGCTGAAAGATGGCGCATAGGTAAAAGCAATAACATGTTGTTTTCCATCATTTAAATAATAGGATTTTTGAATACCGCTAATAACATAATACATGTAACGCTCGGTTTCCCCTTCTGCGGTCATTATAGTTTTCTTGGGCAGTGAATACTCCTTCCAATGTGATTCATATTCTTCAAGAACTTTATTATCAACTGGAGAAATTTGGCGTAAGAAATCAATCATGCTTTTCCCTTCAAAAATTGCTTTGGCGTGGTGCCTGTTTCTTTCTTGAAATAGGAATTAAAAACTGTTTTAGAATTAAAGCCACAGTCGTACGCTATAGCCAAAATAGTAAGTTTGGAATTAGCAGGGTCAAGGGCCATATTCTTAAAATCTTCTACCCTGTAATGGTTGATGAACTCATTGAAATTCTTGCCAAAGCCATCGTTTAACAACCATGAGAGTTGGTTGGCATGAAGGCCCAATTGATCGGCAAGTGAACGCAGCGAAAGGTCAGGATTTTGATGCGCTTTTTCTACTTCTATAAGTTGTACAAGCTTTGACTTATAATCTGCTGCGGTGGCTTTGTCGAGCAAGGCTTTTTTTGGTTTGTCCTTTGTTTTTGACTTGAATACATCCGCAGGAAACAATTGTTTATGAAACTGCTCATATCTTGAGTCGTTTTTTACAGCATTTACCACGGGATCAGAATATCGTAGTAATAAGAGTGGGGAGCCTTTTTCAATGGCTTTTTCTACCCAATCGAATAGCTTATCGTTTTGGCTAGTAGCGCCATAGAGCAAAAATAAATAGGAGTCAGCCGTAAAGCCATCCTCGGCGCTGGCTTGTTCAATTAGTTGCTTGGCGTAATTGGCGGCATTTGTCTTATCGCCCATTAAGGAATAGGCAAGCGTAAGCGAACCAATCATTTCTCCAGTAACGATTACTTGAGACGGAAGCGCATCAAAATAATGGATGACTTCATCATAGCGTTCCATTTTTAGCAAACACAAGGTTTTAACGTAATGGCTTGGAATATTCAAAGGGTTTACATCCAAGCATTTGTTTAGCTGTTTTAAGGCATTCGGAAAATCTTCGAACATATAATTGAAATAGGCTTGGAAGAACAGGGTCTCTTGAGATAAGGGATCTATAGCTAAGGCGCTTTTTAAATGTTTTTGCGCGCTCTCTTTTTTGCTGCTAATCACATATAGAAAAGACAAAAATTGCTGCGATTCTACATGATTCGGATTTAGAGCAATGGCCTTGGTGGCCAAATCGAAAGCCTTTCTAAAATTACATTCTGTAAAAAAGGCCATATTGGCCAATTGATAATAGGCCGCGGGTAATTGGTTGTCGAGCTCCAAAGCTTGATGGGTGAGTTGAGCACATTTGCCCCAACCTTCTTCATAAGAAATAACACCCGTAGTTGCCAAAAAGCTATAAGCATCTGCCATGCCTACCATGGCTTTTGTGTGTTGCGAGTCTAGTGCCAAAGCCTGTTCATAAAACTCAATTGATTGCTTTACATGCTCGGGGCTCCATTTGTTCATATGAAAGCGCCCTTTTAGATAAAAGCTGTAGGCATCAAGGCTTTGTGTCTTTTGATCAACCAAATGCTCCTGAATTTCAAAGTGACCAAAATGCTCGCGCAAATGGTCAGCAATCAATTGACTTATTTCATCTTGCACTTCAAATATGTTGTCCAGCTTTCGGTCCCAAGTCTCCGACCAAAAATGAAAGTCGTTGGTAGCGTCTATTAGCTGTGCCGTAATGCGCATTGAGTTCCCAGCCAAACGAACACTACCTTCTAGTAAAGTGGCAACATTTAGCTCTTTTCCTATCTCAGTAATGGGAATATTCTTGCCTTTAAAAAAGAAAGATGATGTTCTTGAAGTAACTTTCAATGCGCCGATTTTAGCAAGTGCATTGATGATCTCTTCGGTGATTCCATCGCTAAAGTATTCGTTTTCAACATCAGAACTCATGTTGACGAAAGGGAGCACAGCTATGGATTTGGTCTTCAGTGTATTTGCTTTAAAAAATGAATGACCAAATTAAGGCATCTCTGTTTTGTGATGCAAAAATTGTGTCGTATTCACTGAAAAATTATTACTTATCAAAACCTTGAATTCCTTTGGTTCACTCAAGCGCTGCATTTGGCTTGTGGAATAGAAATGGGTTGGCAAGCCACATGATGTTTAGCCATAATAGTGTGAAGAATCTGATTCCAAAATTAACGAGCTCAACAGACACCTTATTCTTGTCCAACTTCAAGTTTCTCTTCAAGTTCCATTATGGCGTTTATGCCATTCTGGTTTTGCGGATTAAGTTTAACCGACTTTTGATAGCTTTCTAGGCTTTCATTAAGTTTTCCTATTTTTCTGAGTGCTTCACCATAGCTTTCATACACATTCCATGAATCTGGAAATAATTTGATGTTGATTTCGAAAACGGCGAGCGACGCGTCAAAATTGTCTTCATTTAAATAGCTATAGCCTAATCGGTTAAGCGGATAAGAGCCATAAATGAATTCTTCAAGATTATTGATTACCTCATTTTCAAAAAACGTTCCGGCCTTTTCAATGCCTTGTTGATCTATTCGCTTAGCAAGCTCTATGGATAATGATCGTTTTAATTCTTGCAATGAATCAGCATGCATTATATAAGCACCAATATCGCTAGGATCATAACCTGTGGCGAGCACTATTACACCTTTTTGTAATGATTTATTAAAACCTATATATGATCTATAGCCACCAGTTCCGCCATTATGCCAATAGGTTTCTCCTTCTTGTCTTGTATTTATTATCCACCCTAAGCCAACTCCAATCGGATTATCTCCCTGCCTTACAGGATACTTTTCATGTCGTTTTTTGTGAGTTAGTTCAATAGCATGGTTTAATGATGTTTCTGTAAATTTTAATTGTGCTGAGATATACTTAACCATATCTGAAGTTGAACTTTTAAGTGCTCCGGCTCCTGCAAGAGATTGAAAATCCCAGTTCTGAGTTATCCGTCCAAATTCATCTCTTCCTTCAGCCAGATTATTTTTCATTTCATCAGTAATCGTAATTTTTGTTTCGTTCATCTCTAGTGGCAGGGTTATAAATTCACTCATTAAATCTGCATACGTTTTACCAGTATTTAATGATAATACATGACCTAATAAACCCACGGCTAGGTTTGAGTATTCAAAGGCTGCACCTACTTCTCGAGTTGGCTTATAAGTCGAAATATAATCATACAATTGTGTCACATTATAATCGGCATAAGGATTGTTAGCATTGGCTGGGCTAAAGTTAGAAGGCATACGCGGTAGGCCCGAAGTATGATCTGAAAGATGCCCCAGCGTTATTTGTTTATTTCCAATAACTGATAAATTCAAACTATCGGGCAGTATATCGTTTACAAAGTCATCCGTTTTCAAATAGCCATCTTTAACTTGGTTTGCTAAAAGAGTAGCCGTAAACGTTTTTGTAATAGAACCAATCTCAAAAATTGAATGTTCATTAACTTTATCGCCATTAGAATTTCTTAAACCAAAATTATAATAACGAACGCCTTCTTGGTCAATTACTCCAATGGCAATAGCGCCATTAAGCCCATATTCAATTCGTTTTTCAATATTCTGCCTAATCTCTTTTGGTAAATCATTTTTAGGGGTAGAACACTTTATGCAAAAAATGGTGACCACTACAATTAAAATTAAAGGCTTTAGGTTTTGATTCATTTCTTGATGTTTTGTTGAATATTACAGGCGCACAATATTAAATCTAATACTGCGAATCCATAACAAGTTGTTTAGTTCTCATAAGCCGCAAAAAAGGTTAGCCATCTCTATAAACTCCATTTTTTATTCATCTGTAGGAGTAATGGGAGTTGTACCACAAAATTTCAAATTCAGATAATTATCCAATTAATCTTTTGGGGCGACCGATTGAAATCGCCCGCTACTGATCACAAGCAATGGAATTCACCGTTTCCCGTACATGTTCGGGATTCTATCGAATTGAATTGTGGCATCATTCCCAATCCCCATATTTTTTTAAATACAACTTGATAAGGTTTAAGATAAACCCATTGACTTTCACTTCAATTTAGTATTGTAACTTTCTATTATTTATAGTCCTCAATCTTAAATTTCTTTTCCTTTAGCAAAGTTTCTCCATTAATTTTTTCTATCGAAATCACTTTTTGGCAAACCTGCTGCTTGTCACTTATTCTATAAGTCTTCAATTTCAATCTTATTTTTTGCTTATCATCAATTAAGTCTTGATAATTATACTCCGTAATTGGCTCATAATCATCCGGCTCCATATACACTATAAAAATCGAATCAGCATCTGTTTTAAGGTATATAAATGGGCTTTTTACCAAATTGTGTTTTTCTAATATTTCGATATAAGGTGTGCCTTTGGTATCCTTATACTCTAGATATTTTTGATAAAAACTATCAGGCACATTATAAAAGCTGCCCAACTTTAACCATTTATAGTATAGATCACCTTCTAAATTTGGGGTTTGTTGCGATTTGTTTTTACAAGCGCTCAAAACCAGCATTATAGAGAGAACAATTAACCCATTTTTCATATCAAACATTTTAGTGCTTAAATTAAAACGAATATCAGTAATAGCATCATTTGAATAAAATGCGCTTCTAAAAACAATTTAATTTCAATAGTAGTGCCAATAATAATACAATTTAGATTCTATGCTAACAGTGCCTTTTACACAAAGCTAACAGCTGTTTATTCAATCTAAAATGGCGTATTTTGACCCCAATATGAAAAGTGCCGCTCCAATTATAAAGAACAGTTCTAAGAACCAATTACACCCAAACAGCTTTCATCATAAAGACTATAATTTTGAAAGCCTTTGCCAGGCATTACCTGCCTTAAAACCTTTTGTTTTTACCAACAAATACGGCACAAATACTATAGATTTTGCCAACAACCAAGCGGTAAAACAACTAAACAAGGCTCTTTTAGCTCATTTTTATAAAATTCATGACTGGCAAATTCCCGAAGGCTATTTAGTACCACCAATACCCGGAAGAGTAGATTACTTACACTACGTTGCGGACCTTATAAGCCAAGATGTAAATAGTGCAAATCCCAATATTAGGTGTATTGATATTGGGATTGGTGCTAACTGTATCTATCCTTTGGTAGGCGCTTCGTTATACAATTGGCAATTTACAGGCACCGAAATAGACGAAATAGCTCTTGAAGCGGCAAAAAAGAATGTGGCAGCTAACCCTAAAATTGCTTCTAATATTGAACTAAAGCAGCAATACAATTCTAATGACATCTATTATGGAACGGTTCGAAAGAATGATTTTTTTGAACTATCAATTTGCAATCCACCTTTTCATGCATCGGCACAAGAAGCCTTGGCCGCCAATCAACGCAAAGTAAAAAACCTTGGGAAACAAAAAACTCGAAAATCGACACTAAACTTTGGTGGAACTGCAAATGAACTATGGTGCCAAGGCGGCGAAAAACGCTTTGTTCTTAACATGATGAGACAAAGCGCAAAATTTAAGCAGAACATACTTTGGTTTACCACTTTGGTTTCTAAAGAAAGCCATTTGGGCCAATTGCGCGCCAGTTTAAATCAGTACAAACCGGCAGACGTAAAAACGATAGAAATGGGTCAAGGCAATAAAAAAAGTAGAATATTGGCATGGACGTTTTTTAACGAACAAGAAAGAAACGAATGGCTCGCTAAAAGAAAATAATATTTATAATAGTGTTTGATTCATTTAGCTACAAACCTTTACACATTTTGTAGTGCCATACCATCTCATTTACCTAAACATTATACAAAAGCACAATTAACTATAATAAAATGGAATCTATTTTAGAAGAAATAAAACAAGAGAGAGTTCGCCAAAATCAAAAGTTTGGTGAGCAAAACCACAAGCCCATTGAATGGATCGCTATTTTATCTGAAGAAGTAGGCGAAGCAGCAAAAGAAGCGCTTGACCACCATTTTGAATACCCTGAAAAAACAGAATCGGGCAAGCAAGAGTGCAATACTGAATTACAAGCGCAACGGCTAAAAGATTATCGCAAGGAGTTGATTCAGGTAGCTGCTGTGGCCGTACAAATGATTGAATGTTTGGATAGAAACAGAAAATCATAAGCCTAGCCTTTTTAGAACATCCAATATTCTCAATAGTCTAATAACATAAAGCACTGTAATAATTGGTTCTTAATTAAGGCGAAACACCTTGCATTAATAATCCACACAGCCAAGCTCCGTAAGTACCCAATGCGTAGCCTAAAACTGCCAATAACACTCCAACAGGAGCCAACGCCGGATGAAAGGCTGCTGCAACTACAGGAGCAGATGCCGCACCGCCAATATTGGCTTTACTACCAACGGCTAAGAAAAAGTAAGGTGCTTTTATGAATTTGCCTACTAGAAATAATAAACCTACATGTACTACCATCCAAAGTAAGCCTACCGCAAAAATGCCAGGGTTTGATGCAATGGCCGTTACATCCATTTTCATACCAATAGTAGCTACCAAAATGTAAATAAAAACACTCCCAATTTTAGATGCGCCCGCGCCTTCGTAGTTTCTTGCTTTGGTAAAAGATAATATTAAACCAATAGTAGTGGCCGCCACTATTAGCCAAAAGAATTTAGAATCTAAACTGAATTTTGAGAGTGAAGGAGCGTTTTCTGAAATAAAAGGCGCCACAACATCGGCTAAAAAATGCGATAAACCTACCGCTCCAAAACACAAGCCAAGTATAACAAACAGGTCTGTAGTGCTTGGTATTTTAGCAGTATCTAAGCTAAACTTCTCCATTTTATCGCGCAATACATTTACAGCGCTCGCATCGGCCTTAAAGTATTTATCAATTTTTTCATGGCTGCCCACACCAAGCAATAAAAACAGCATCCACACCTCAGCAACCAAAACATCAACTGTAATCATCATAGAGTAAAGCGAGTCTGATGGTTTAAAAATCTCATACATAGCCGCCTGATTTGCGCCACCGCCAATCCAACTACCTGCAACGGTGGTTAAGCCCCTCCAAACTTCTTCGGGCCCTGAGCCACCTACAATTTCGGGCGCTATCCACGATGTTACCAATACAGCAATTGGGCCGCCAATAATTACACCTACTGTACCTGTTAAAAACATAATTATAGCCTTTGGACCCAGCTTTTTAATCTCTTTTAAATCAATACTAAGGGTTAGCAATACCAAACTTGCAGGTAGTAAATACCGCGATGCTACAAAGTAAAGTTGTGATTCTTCAACGTTTACAATACCAAAAGTATTGAGTAACGAAGGCAAGAAATAGCACAGCAGCAACATGGGTACGTATTTATAAAACTTCATAAACCCAGGCTTTTTACTGCTCGAAGTTTTAAAAATTAAGGCCAACATTACAATGAGTATCCCAAAGGTTATGGCATCGTTGTTTATGAGCGCTTCTGTACTCGATCCGTGCATTTTTCTATTTTAAGGAGTTTGCACTATGACCATTTCATGCGCAAAAAATCGTTTTTTAGTGGTCAGTAGTCAACTCAGATATTTTGCAATGTTAAAGTCTTTGAAACAGAAAAGCAGCCTTAATTTTCATTTGTGTAAATCTTATCAGCTGCTTTTTTAAAATGATATATTTTAAGCCGTACGTGATTATTTGTTGAGTGAGATTATAGCCTAGCCCAATAAAAATAATAGGGGTTTAATTTTTAATGAAAAAAAAGCGCCCAATTTCACCGTAGGTATAATCCCCAAATTCGCCGTACTCGCCAAGTATTTTTTCTTCTAAAAACAACTTTTCGCCCTTTACTTTAAAAGTATAAGCCATATCAGTATAGCCAATAGTAGGGGTTTTTCTTTTTTTATTCCAGTTCTCGGTAGCTAACAGCAACGAGTCGGCTGTGGGTATCCAGTAGTAATATTCTTCACCTGCAAAAAGTACTTTCTTATTGTCTAAAAAGGTTACTAGTATTTCATTGTCAGGTACTTTCAATATTTCTGAGCATTCATCAATAGCATTCTCCATATCTAATTCGCAATGCTGTGCATGTGTAAGCAGCCATTCGGAATTGACTAACAATGAGCCCGTTGAATTATCTTGAGCAGTCAAAAAAAAACTAAAACTTGTAAAAATGATAACAAAAAGTATCTGCATGGCTTGGTGCGTTTAACTATGAATATTAAAGGTAAAAATAGCTTTTTATCAGCGTTAATAGAAATATTAAACCACCATTTTGAATACCCAAATAAAACCTAAAATGGATAGCAATAAAGTAATCCTGAAATTAAAGTGCAACGACTTAAGGATTGCCAGCAAGAGTTGATTTAAGTAGCGGCTGTTGCCATGCAAATGATTGAATGTTTGGATAGGAGTATTGAAAATTCGCAGTGAAAACGATCTTAGCCTCCTATAGCAGATTTCCTGATGAACTCATTTATTTCACATTGGAGTTATTTCACATAGGAGCTATTTGCACTCTTTTTATGAAGAAGCGCGGAGCTGATGTGTGATTCAATCTCGTTTTTGACAAGGTAAAATCAAATACAGTTTACCAAACTAAAATTCATCACTTACTTTCCCTCCATGCCTTCAAAGTCCAATACCGAAATACACATTAAAGGAGCGAGAACCAACAACCTGAAGAACATCTCGTTGCGCATACCACACAATAAGCTGATTGTGGTTACTGGTATTTCGGGTTCTGGAAAATCGAGCTTGGTATTTGATGTAATTGCCCAAGAAGGGCAACGCCGGTATTTTGAAACCTTGCCATCTTTTGCACGGCAATTTATGGGCAAGCTCAACCGACCTGATGTAGATGAGATTGAAGGACTCTCGCCCGTAATAGCCATTGGCCAACAAACCACAGGAATGCACGCGCGCTCTACTGTGGGCACCATGTCGGATATTTATGATTTGCTACGACTCTTGTTTGCGAGAACTGGAAAAACCGAGCGCGATGCTAGACTTTCTAGAGCACTGTTTTCCTTCAATTCGGCCATTGGTAAATGCAGCCACTGTAATGGCATTGGCAATGAAGAAGAAATTGATCTTAAGCGGCTGATTGTTTCGCCTGATAAAACCATAAGAGAAGGAGCCTTGGCGCCCACCTTGCCTAATGGCTATATCATGTATTCGCAGGTAACTATTGATGTGCTCAATCAAGTTTGCGAGGCTGAAGGCTTTAACGTAGATATTCCGTGGAATGAACTCACCAATGCGCAACGAAAAGTGGTGCTCTATGGCAGCCAAAAAATTAAAGTGCCTTTTGGAAAACACAGCCTTGAATCTCGCCTAAAATGGACTGGTATTAAGGCTAAACCCCGCGAAGAAGGCTTTTATAAAGGCATGATTCCGATTATGTCTGATATTTTGAGAAGAGATCGAAATGCGAACATTCTCAAATATGTGCATGCAATTACTTGCAAAAGCTGCAATGGAACCCGTTTGAATAAGGATGCCTTGTCAGTTCAGGTGCAAGGAAAATCAATTGCAGAGCTCGCTACTCTAGAATTAAATGAATTTAAAACTTGGATTCAAGCAAATAAATGGGAAGCCGTTGGTCATGAAATTGTCCAAAAAATAAAGAAACAAATTGAGGTGTTAGAAGATTTAGGCGTGGGGCATTTAACTATTGATCGCGCTGCCAAAACTTTAAGCTCAAGCGAAGTTCAGCGTATTCGGGTGGCCAATCAAATTTTGGTGCCTTTAAGCAATGTGCTCTACGTTTTTGATGAGCCATCCATTGGTTTGCACCGAGACGAGAATGAACGCATGATTGCGCATTTTAAACAACTTGTAGAAAAAGGAAATACAGTAATTGTAGTAGAGCACGATCTTGATACCATTGCAAATGCCGACCACATTATAGACATTGGTCCGGGAGCAGGCGAAAATGGCGGTAAACTCATTTTTAATGGTTCACTTACAGATTTTAAAAAACAAGTAGGTCTAAAGGAGGTTAGTCCAACTTATCAAGCGCTTGCAAGTGCTATTCAGAAGGTTAAAGCATCGCCAACGAGTACTTCTAAATCCATTCGACTTATTGGCTGCTACAAAAGAAACTTGCAGCACATTGACGTAGATTTTCAGCTAGGAAAACTCAATGTGGTAAGTGGCAGATCAGGCGTTGGGAAATCGAGTTTGGTCAGGGGCACTTTACTAAAAGCGATCCAACAGCAATTAGGAATTACAATAGATGAGCCACCAAGGTTGGCAGGTCATGAGAATCTAGACGCAATCAATAAGCTCATTTTTATTGACCATTCACCCATTGGAAAAACGCCCCGAAGCAACCCAGCCACTTATTTGGGTTTGTCAGACCATATTCGCGATTTATACGCTAAGCTGCCTGAATCTAAAGAATCTAGATTTACCAAATCTAGATTCTCTTTTAATAATAAAGGCGGCCGCTGCGAAACCTGCCAAGGCGCAGGAAAAACGCAGATAGGCATGCATTTTTTGGGCAATGTTGATTTGGTTTGTGGCACTTGCAATGGCGATCGATTCAATAAAAAAACCCTTGAGATAAAGTATAAAGGCTTGTCTATTGCCGACGTTTACAAACTTTCGGTTGATGAAGCAGTGGCATTTTTTACTGGTGAGAAAAAGCTAACAAAAGGCCTTGAGCTTTTGCAAAATATTGGGCTCGGATATTTAAGACTTGGGCAGTCTTCTACCACGCTTTCAGGTGGAGAAGCACAACGAATTAAAATTGCAAATCAGCTACAGAAAAAAGATACCGGAGATACCTTATATATTATAATTGAGCCAAGCATTGGTTTGCACGAAAGCAATATTGAATCATTGCTGCAACTGTTTGAAACTATAAAGCAAAAAGGCAATACCATAGTGTGCATTGAGCAAAACGAAGCTGTGATTGCCTGGAGCGATTGGCACATTGAACTAGGACCAAATTCAGGTTCGGCAGGCGGAAAACTCATTTACCAAGGAAGCCCAATTCCAAATTTGGCAAAGGCTCAGTTGCAGGCAAAAGCGGAAGCGGTAAATACAGTTAAGCAGGAGATTGTTTTAAACGGCGTAACCACGCATGGTCTTAAAAACATTGATGTCCGTATTCCGAAAAACCAATTAACCGTAGTAACAGGCATTTCAGGTAGTGGAAAGTCATCATTGGTTTATGATACCCTTTTTGCAGAATCTAACGCACGATTTACTGAATCACTTTCAGCTTATAACCGAAGCCTTCTGCAACAAAATAGCCAAGCCGAAATGGCGTCTTTCTCGGGTTTAGGCCCAGCTATTGGCATTAATAGAAAAGGTGGAGCGGCTTCAAAACGTTCAACCGTAGGGACGCTATCGGGTATTTATGATGCTTTTAGATTATTGTATTCGCGAATTGCGCAACATGAAGGGGAAACCTATACAGCTCAACATTTTTCTTTCAATCATCATTTAGGGGCTTGCCCACATTGCGAAGGTTTGGGGGTAAAACTCAAATGCAATCCAGATGAAATCATCGCTTCTCCTGAAAAATCCATTTTTGAAGGCGCCATTTCAACCAACAAGGAGGTGCGTTATTACGCCGATGTCAAAGGGCAGTTTATAGCCACGCTCAAAGAAGCAGCCAATGAGAATGGTTGGGATTTGGAGCAGCCGTGGGAAACATTGGATGATGAAATAAAAGAAGTAATTCTATACGGAAGTGGAGATAAAGTATGGAATGTAACCTGGGAATTTAGCAACAAATCGAGAAGTGGAACGCAAGAGTTGACGGCCAAATGGTTGGGGCTTTGCAATTATATTGACGAAGAATATCAACGCAGACTGAACAACAAAAGCATTGCACATTTAGAAGCCTTACTGCATGCAGTAGAATGCAACGAGTGCAAAGGAAGTCGCCTAAAACCCGAACTACTTACCACAACTTATTTAGGAAAAAACATCCATGAGCTTACAGAGTTGAGCATTTCGAATTGCCATGAATTAATCTCAGCCGTAGAAGATCAGGTTGATAAAACCGTTTGGGCCATTAGCCAAGTGGTGTTGCCTAGTGTAAAAGCATTATTGAAAACTCTGGTGGATTTGGGCTTGAGCTACTTGAATTTAGATAGAGCAGTGAATACACTTTCGGGTGGCGAAAGACAGCGATTAACGCTAGCAGGCCAATTATCTACCCATCTTTTTGGAGTTACCTACGTACTTGATGAGCCTACCATTGGTTTGGATGTGCAACAAGTGGCGGCCTTATCAAAAGTGCTAAAAAGCATTATTGCCAATGGAAACACGGTGGTTGTAGTTGAGCACGATCCTGATTTTATAAAAACCGCTGACTACTTAATAGAAATGGGTCCTGGTGCAGGCACTTTAGGAGGCGAAATCATTTATCAAGGAAAAATGGCTGAACTCAAAAATGCCGAGCATTCCATTACTTACAAATTGCTTTATGAGAAACGAATTAGCGGCAAAAAGACACAAAAAAGAAAAGGAAAAACTTTCGGAGTAAAAGGCGATTTTGCTAATAATTTGAAGGGAATTAATGTTGAATTTAATTCAGGTCAAATTATAGCCATTACAGGAGTTTCGGGCAGTGGAAAATCTAGCTTGGTGCGGGATGTTATTTATAATTCATGGACGAAGAAAAGGCCTGTCAATTGTAATTCAATTACTGGATTAGGGCAGTTTGAAGAAGTTTTACTCATAGATCAAGAAGGGCTTTCGCAAAACAGATTAAGTACACCCGCGAGCTATACCGGCATAATTGACGATTTAAAAACCATTTTCTTTAATACAGATGCAGCTAAAGAATTGAGCCTAAAGAAAGCCGACTTTTCTTATCAAAGCAAGAACGGAAAGTGTGCCACTTGCAGCGGATATGGTCAGCTAAAAACGAGCATGGATTTTATGAGTGATATATGGCTCACTTGCGATAGCTGCCAAGGCTTGCGTTATAACAGCAACGTCCTGGCTTGCCAATTTCAAGGGCGCTCAATTGGCGATGTTTTGCAAATGACCGTACAAGAAGCTATGGAATTCTTCGGTTCGGCTTGTCGTCTGCCATCTAAAAGATGCCTGACGACTGAGAAACTAGAGTTATTAGAACAACTAGGTCTTGGTCACCTTCTTTTAGGTCAAGCAGGCAATACTTTATCGGGTGGAGAAGCCCAGCGTTTAAAACTGGCTAAATCACTAACCACTAAACGAAAAGGAGCCACTTTATATCTCTTTGACGAGCCAAGCACAGGGCTACATTATTACGATATTGTGCGTTTAATTGATGTTTTCTACTCGATTGTGAAACGTGGAGATACCGTGCTCTTTATTGAGCATAATACAACTTTGATAGAAGCTGCCTATCAAATTGTTAGGCTAGGGCCCGGAAGCGGTGAGAATGGTGGGGAGTTGATTAGTTGATTTGCTGATTATTTGATGAGTAATTTAAGGCCATTAAGCGGAGCCGAAATGGTTAGCTTATAATCATTAACTTTTTGAAAAGAATAGAGCAAGGCTCAAAGTGGCTGACATTTTTATAAAGCGGAAAAAACCAACTTATAGCTTCTACTCCAAATACTTTGCCAACAAACTAGTAACAGTCTCACCATCAGAATTATCACTTAATTCTTGCCATTCAGTAGCATCCAACTCTTCCTTCACTTTAACTTCAACAGCAATTAGGGGCTTTTCATCTGGCGGTTCTGGAAACAGGTTTTGCTCTTTAAATAGTCTTCTGGTTACTACAGCAACTTCATGAGCGCCGTTATAATTTCCCTGTTGCTCTAATAAATAAGCCAAAGCAATTAAACCGTAAGCATCTTCTGATTTTGGATCGGCTTCATTTCTTAATTCATAATAGCGTTTAATAAGGGCATTCGCCGTTTCAAAATCTCCTTTGGCTACCGATACAAATGATTTATTAAAATGATCTATGGTAAACATGCCTATTGAACCAATCTCACTACTAATGCGCATACTCTCATCATAATAGGCTTCTGCTCTGTCCATATTACCTATCAGTCGCCACATTTCGGCATTCATGTGGGCGCGGTACATCATCCATTGCTGATCTCCTGAAGATGCTGATAATTCAGCCAATTGCGCACTCAATTCGGCAAGGCGGGTTGTATCTAAATCACGTTGAGCGTTTCGGCACATTGAGCTTAGTGATTTACCAATAAGTGTATCGTTTTTGGTTTCTCGGCCAATGGCTAAAACCTGTTTCGCAATTTCTATTGACTCCGCATCTTTACCTTCTTTAAAAAGTTGGTAAGCCTCACTGAGCATCTCTTTTGGCGATTGCTTTACTATGGGTTTTTCAGCTATTGCTTCAACGGTTTTTTCTTTTGGGGCAGAACAGCTCGATACAATAAATACAATTAGTACTAAAATGCCGTATGTTTTTATTATCATTTCTATATTTTTTGATGGTATTTGGCCTCAGAATTTTAGATATACAACTTCAATAATACATGCATTTGCCAAGGGTAAAATCACTTTAAGCAAATTAACTACAGTTGGCACATGTTTGATTCATCAAATCAGGCTTATTGAAATGCCAATTCAATATTTATAAAGCCTAAAGGTTACAATCTATTTATTTGTAAAAACAGTGTAGGTACAGGTTGCCCATAAAAGAAGGCTCATTAATGCTCGCTTACAACACAAAGTTTAGCACAAACACAGCTAAACCTCAAGCACAACAAAAATAAAATAGGCTAAAACAAGCTCTAATCTCTGTTTTACTCAAAAAATAAATGCATCGCTTGCATATACATTGGGTTTCTATGTATTTTTGCCCTATGTATTCAAAAGAACTACTCCGCGGAACGTTCAAAACGATCGTATTAAAGCTACTAGCCGAGCATGGACGCATGTATGGCTACGAGATTACTCAGAAAATGAAAGTGATGAGTGATGAGAAGATCACGATTACTGAAGGCTCTCTTTACCCATTGCTACATAAGCTTGAGCAAGAAGGTGTACTTGCTACCGAGGTGGAAAAAATAGGAAAACGCACCAGACGGTATTACAAACTCACCGAGCAAGGCTCAGGCGTAGCGCAGCAAATGGTTGAAGAGTTTAAAGACTTTATGCAAACCATGAAAACCATTTTAGACCAAGGTAGCATACAAGCCGATGATATCGCTTTCGGATAATCAAATAGATCAGGTTTACGATTTACTCATTGACCACGGTTTAACGTACGAAACCTTGCGAGATGAGCTATTAGACCACATTTGTTGCATTGTTGAAGAGCAAATGGAACATGGCGCCCAGTTTCAGAACGCTTTAAACAACGCCCAAGAACAATTTGGCCCCCTGGGAATTGAACGCACCCAAGAGGCCACCATCTTTCTACTAACGTTAAAACTCAGAAAAATGAAAAAAACAGCATCAATTTTAGGAATAATCGGTGGAGTTACCACCATTTTAGGAACACTTTTTAAAGTAATGCACTGGCCCTTTGCTGGTGTTCTATTACTTTTAGGGCTCGCCATTACTGGTTTGCTCTTTATGCCAACTGCTTTGGTAGTTAACTACAAAACCAAAGAAGGCATAAAAGATAGAGCAACTATAATTGCCGGTTTTGCAGGCGGTATTTTACTCACCTTTTTTGCACTTTTTAAAGTAATGCACTGGC
>JBMYOR010000007.1:0-24313 GCA_049599535.1 Bacteroidia bacterium
TCATAAAGTTAATCGTGATAGAATACAAACTGCTTTAGTAGATTTTATTGATTTTAATGAATCAATACCTGTTTCGGGCTCGGTTGAACCCTTAAAGTCAGTAATGATTAATGCGCTAGAAGGTGGCAGGGTTGAAGAAATATACCTAGATGAGGGCGCAATGGTTGTAGCGGGTGATAAATTACTTAAGTTGAGCAATACAGCCCTTAGCCTTGATTTTATGAATAGAGAAACTCAGATAATTGAGCAGATAAATAATTTACGAAACACCAGAATAGCGCTACAACAAAATCAGCGGCAAAACGAAGATCAGTTAATTAAGGCTGAAAATGAGCTAAGTTTAATTAAGAGAAAATTTGGGGCAGATACTTTGTTGGCTACTAAAAAGGCAATTTCAGAGATCGATTATTTTAACTCCAAACAACAGTATAGTTTATCAAAAAAGCAATATAAACTGGCTAAACAAAGGGTGCGAGAAGATGAGCTTTATCGTAAAACACAGATTGCCCGTATAGATGCTTCAATTCAGCTAATGGAACGAAACTTAGATGCCATTAGAGCACATTTAGAAAATTTGATTGTGAGAGCTCCTATTAGTGGACAGCTCAACTCATTTAACCACGATTTAGGCGCCAATTTATTGAAAGGACAAAATATTGGTAGGGTAGATAATTTAGGTGGTTATAAAGTTGTAGCCCAAGTAGATCAGTATTATTTAAATAGAATTACGACCGGGGTTGAAGCCGAGTTTGATTATGCGGGTAATAGGTACTGGCTTGTGGTTTCAAAGGTTTCGCCTACAATTGTAAATGGGCAGTTTGCAATTGAATTTGATTTTAAATCAACGCAGCCAAATGGTATTAGAAGAGGGCAACAATTTCAAATTAGGCTGTTAATGAGTGCTACCAAAAAAGCAACAGTACTCACAAAAGGGGCATTTTACCAGAGCACAGGCGGTAAATGGGTTTTCGTTTTAAATAATAATATTGCCACTAGGCGATTTGTGTCTACGGGCAAGCAAAACTCTCGTTATATCGAGATTTTAGACGGACTCCAAAAAGGCGATGAAGTTATAATTTCAAGCTATGATTCATTTATTGATTTTAACAAACTTACAATTACACCATAATTATGATTAAGATAATTGATTTAGAAAAAAAGTATACTACTGACGAAATTGAAACCACGGCATTAAGCAGCATAAATCTAGAAATTGAAGAAGGTGATTTTGCTGCCGTAATGGGTGCTTCGGGTTGTGGTAAATCTACCTTACTCAATATTATAGGTATGCTTGATAAGCCCAGTAAGGGGCAGTATTATTTTAATGGAACCGATGTGGCAAAACTTGGCGAAAAGCAAAGGGCGCAGGTGCGTAAGCAAAATATTGGGTTCGTTTTTCAAAGCTTTAATTTAATTGATGAGCTTACCGTTTTTGAAAATGTAGAACTGCCTTTGGTTTATTTAAAAACACCTAAGGCCGAGCGCGCTAAAAGGGTTAATCTGCTTTTAGAGCAAATGGGTATTGCGCATAGGGCAAAGCATTTTCCGCAACAATTAAGCGGTGGTCAGCAGCAAAGGGTGGCGGTATCAAGGGCAATAATTACAAAGCCAAAATTGGTTTTGGCCGATGAACCTACTGGTAATTTAGACTCTCACCATGGTAATGAAGTTATGGATATGCTCACTCAGTTAAATAATGAAGGAACCACCATTTTAATGGTAACGCATAGTAGTAATGATGCTGCTTTTGCCAAGCGGATTATTACCCTGCTTGATGGAGAAATTGTGAACGAAAATGAGCAAAAGCAAATAGGTTCGTTTTAACGCCCGTAACCAAAGTATTAGCTTTTATTTTACCCTAAAAAGCATTTTTTTTAACCTACTGGGGGTATTTACATAATAGGTTCTAATTTTAGTAATATGAATTTTAAACTCGCATTTCGCCATATTTTAAGAAACAAGCTCTACTCTGCCATTAGTATTATTGGCCTAGCGGTGGGTATATCGGCTTGTTTGCTTATTTCATTAAACGTATTTCACGAACTATCTTTTGATCAACATCACGCCAATAAAAATAGAATTTACAGGGTATCATCAGAGTTGGATTTTAATGGGAAAATTAACGCGGCGCTATCAAGTTTATCATTAGGGCCAACATTACAAAATGATTATCCTGAAGTTGAGTCTTTTTGTAGATTTAGAGCATTAGGTACCCCTACAATAAAGTATAACGATAAGATTTTTAGTGAGATTAAAATAGAGCAAACCGATAGCACGGTGTTTAATATATTTGATTTTAAACTAATTAAGGGAAACCCTAATACAGCCTTAGCTAAACCCACTGCTATAGTAATAAGTGAATCTGTTGCTAATAGAATATTTGGTAATGAAGATCCTATTAACCAGGTAATTAACATGGGTTCTACATCATTTTCGGTTACCGGAGTTATGGAAAACCCAAAAGATAATTCTGAATTTGAGGCTGAAGCATATATACCATTACGCCCTTCATTATTTCAGGGCTGGCAGGCCTTTGAGCAAGATTGGTTTCGCATTAGTTTTTATACCTACTTATTATTTAATAAACCGGTAGAAAAAGCCGATTTTGAACTAAAGTTGATTGATTTTGAAAAAAAATATGTGCAACCTTGGGCCGCGCAGGCTAGTGTTACCGCATCAATTAAATATACCATTACTTCATTGGCTAACCTACATTTCGACAATGATAAAGATTATGATGCACCAAAAGCAAACCCTACCTTTTTAATCATATTCGCACTGTTAGCGGGGTTTATTTTAATAATCGCATCAATTAATTTTATTAATTTAACACTAGCGCAGTCAAGTAAACGGGCTAAAGAAGTTGGAGTAAGAAAAACACTAGGTGTAAGTTCTGGGCAGCTGGTAAGGCAGTTTTTAACCGAATCTTTATTAATAACTTTTTTGTCAATGATATTAGCCCTTGGGTTAATCGAAGTATTGCTTCAACCCTTTAATGTACTCACATCAAAAACATTTGAATTGGCCCATGTTTTTAGTCCTATGGTAATATTAACAATGGTTTTATTACTAATTGTAATCGGAATAGGTGCGGGTAGTTACCCTGCTTTGGTAATGAGTCGTTTTGAGCCTAATAAAGTGCTCAAGGGCAGTGTGCCAAAAACAGGGGGTATTGGCGCATTAAGAAAGTTGTTAATATTGGTGCAATTTGGGTTTTCACTTTTTATGATAATTGGTACACTGCTCATTAATACTCAAATGGAGTATATGGCAAACCTAGATATTGGGTTTGATAAAGAAAATATTATTACACTGAGCATGCCCAATGATAAAGATGTAGCAGAATCAGCCCCAGTTTTAATGAATGAATTTAGACAACTAAGCGGAGTTGAAAAAGTTACTTTTGGAGCCATACCGAGTGGGCAAACGGGTAGGTTAATGTTTAGAGTTGATCAAAATGGTGTGTTGCAAGAAAAAACCTTAAAGTTTATAGCGGTTGAAGACGAGTTTTTCTCATTAATGGGCATTGATTTATTAGAAGGGCGAAATTTTTCAAAAGATATAGCAACTGATCAGCAGAAGGCTTTTATAATAAACGAAACGGCCGCAAAGCAATTTGGTTGGGCCAATAATGCGCTGGGAAAGCGCATGCAGTGGGGGCTCGAGGCCAACGATTCAGCCGCCAACGATGGGGTGGTTGTAGGTGTGGTAAAAGACTTTAATTTTAATTCGTTGCATTCGCCATTAGATCCGGCTGTGCTTATTTATCAGCCAAACTGGCTAAAAGGGCAGCTCTCTATTCGTTTAAAAAACCAAAATGTTGGCCAAACCTTAAATGATATTAAAGCGGTTTGGGACAAGTTTTCAAATGGTTATCCCATCAGCTATAAATTTTTTGATGAATCATTGGCTGCAAACTATTTAGAAGAGGAACGTATGCAAAAAGTATTTACCTATTTTTCGGCCATATCAATAATTTTAGCGCTCTTGGGCTTGTTTGCTCTCGTTTCTTTTTCAGTTGAAAACAAAACAAAAGAGATTGGAATGCGTAAAATTTTAGGCGCAAGTTTGGGGCAATTAGTGTGGTTGGTGGTTAAAGATTTTATAGGCTCAATACTAATTGCGTTTTTTATTGTAGCGCCTATAAATTATTACCTAATGCAAGAGTGGCTCAATGATTTTGCCTACAAAACTCCAATCACATTATCAAGCTTTTTAGTAGCGCTTTTGGCCGGTATGGTGTTGTCTGCCGTCACGGTAATGTATCACATTATCAAAATATCAAAATCAAATCCGGTAGAATCGTTGCGATATGAGTAACGAATTGATGTCCGACGTTTCAAAAACGTCCGACATCTGATTTTTGCCGAGAGCAGAATGTAAAATCAAATCAGCACAGGCTTAACTCAGATGTCTGACACTCGAGAAATGTCGGACATCTCATTTGGCTAATTGCGAGCATTTTCAAATCTTCAGATTGATTCATTTTCAAAACTTGTGCCGACTGGTGGGCATTAAGCTTCACCTTTCCATTCATTATAAAATTCATCTAAAAAAACCATCATAAAAGCATGCCGTTCATTGGCCAATTGTTTGGCTGAATCGGTATTCATGCGGTCTTTGAGTAAAAGTAGTTTTTCGTAAAAGTGATTTATGGTATGGGTGCTTTTGTTTTTGTAATCTTCAAAGCTTTGGTGTAAGGTGGGTTTTATATTAGGATTATAAATTTCATTGCCCTTATAGCCACCATAAGCAAATGTTCGGGCAATACCAATGGCGCCAAGCGCATCGAGCCTATCGGCATCTTGCACGCATTTACCTTCTATGGTAGTCATACTGGTTTTTACACCAGCTCCTTTGTACGATACATTTTTTATAATTTTAATAATGTGTTCCTGCGTATCGGTTTCTTCGCCAATTTTATTAAGCCAAGCAATGGCTTTTACCGGTTCGTCTAACTCGTTAAATTTCCAATCGTCAAGATCGTGCAATAGAGCAGCCATTTCTGTAATATACAAGTTGGCATTTTCAAGCTTAGCCAATTTTGTAGCCAAGTTCCAAACCCGTACTATGTGCCACCAATCGTGCCCAGTGCCTTCGCCACTAAATTCGCTTTTAATGTATTCGGCAGTTTTTTCAAGTCTCTCTTGTTTTGTCATTGTATTGATTGTAGTGCATTGTGAAAAAAATTGATGGTACCCTCAACTTTTCATAAGGCTAATCCATTAATTTCGGGCTAACATACGAACGAATATGGAAGAGGTAAAAGAACAATTAAGAGAATTTTTTCCAGGATTAAATGATCCTGATTTTGTTGAGGAGTTTGCCAGCGTAGCCGAGATTAAAGATGTGCCGGCAGGAATGTCAATGATGGAGATTGGGCAGTACATTAAAACAATTCCCTTGTTAATTGATGGTTTAATAAAAGTATTTAGAGAAGATGAAGAAGGGAATGAGCTTTTCTTATACTATATATATCCTGGCCAAGCATGCGCTATTTCATTTGTATGCTCTGCCCGTGAGCGCATTAGCCAAATTCGAGCTGAAACACTTGATGAATGCAAAGTGCTTTCGATACCCATTGAAAATATGGATCCGTGGATGACCAAGTACAAAGTATGGTACTATTTTGTTTTAGAAACTTACCGAACTCGATTTGAAGAAGTTTTAAAAACAATTGACAGTATTGCATTTCACCGAATGGATGAGCGGCTTATGAATTACCTTAACAAAAATGTAAAAGCCCAAGGCAGTCAAGTAATACAATCAACGCATCAAGATATCGCTTACGAGCTAAACACATCACGAGAAGTAATATCGAGGCTACTAAAAAAACTTGAGCAAAAAGGCAAAATTCGCTTAGGTAGAAATCAAATTCTAGTCAAAGAATTAATCGAAGAATAGTCTGACAAAGTCCGCTTATAATTGTATTGTACCACTTATAAAAGTTAAAGAAAATTTAACATAAACAAAATTTAGTTATACCTTGCTGTTCTAATTAAGGTTTTAGGAATTAATACAAACCAAATTATGAGAGTAAAGTATTTATTAACCAGCGTGTTAGCGCTTTGTCTTATGGCTTTTTCGGCTTTTGGACAAAGTAGCCTAACCGGATCCGTTACCGACGAGGACGGTAATGCATTAGTAGGAGCGGCCCTGCTAGTAAAAGGCACCACAGTAGGAGCCTTTACTGATGCCGAAGGAAAATATTCATTAAGCGTACCTCCCGGAAGCGACCAACTGCTTGTTTCGTATGTAGGGTATCAAACGCAAACTGTTACCATAGGTGGAAGATCACTTATAGATGTAGCATTAGTTGCTGAAGATGTTAGACTAGACGAGATGGTGGTTACCGCATTGGGTATTTCAAGAGAAGAGAAGTCTCTTGGATATGCAGCCCAAACGGTAGATGCCGAAAGTGTAACAAAGTCTAAAGACGTAAACTTTGTTTCATCACTTTCTGGTAAGGTAGCAGGTGTAAACATTAATAATTCAGGTACAATGGGTGGCTCTGCCAACATTGTTATTCGTGGTTACACTTCACTTACCGGAAACAACCAACCATTATTTGTAGTTGATGGTATTCCAATTAGTAACCGCGTTACTAACGATGCTGATCAAAGAACAGGTAGAGGTGGTTACGATTACGGTAACGCAGCCATGGATATTAATCCAGAAGACATTGAATCAGTAACAGTGCTTAAAGGTGCTGCAGCAACTGCCCTTTATGGTTCAAGAGCTGCAAATGGTGTTATCATCGTAAAAACTAAAGATGGTAATTCAAAAGGTAAAAAAGGCGGAATTGGAGTAACCCTTTCAACAGGAATGACCATGGGCTCTATTCACAAATCAACCATGCCTACTTATCAAAAGCAGTATGGTTCAGGTTATGGCCAGTATTACGGCCCTGATACCATCAATACCAAAAACGGTATTGCCATTACAAATGGTTATATGGAAGCATATGACTTTGATGGCGATGGAAATGATGATGTAATTGTACCAATGGGTGAGGATGCATCTTTCGGATTAAAGTTTGACGATTTAGACGAAGCCATTACTTGGGAGTCAATTTACCCAGAGCTTTCAACTTATGAACAATTAATGCCGTATGAGGCTGGTGCAAATGACCCAACTACTTTTTACGAATCTTCAATGGCTTGGAATACCAACGTGGCCATTAATGGTGGAAACGAAAACGGAGCATTTAGAATGTCATTTACCAATTACAACCTTGATGGAATTGTTCCTGGTAGTAGTTTAGAAAGAAACAACGCTTCTTTTTCTGGTAATTTTAAAATGTCAGAAAAATTATCTGTTGGTGTAAAAGGAACCTATATAAACACAAGTGCAAAAGGCAGATACGGAACAGGTTATGATGCCAGAAACCCTAACCAATCTTTCCGTCAGTGGTATAGTGTAGGTACAGATCTTGCGCGTCAAAAAGAAGTTTATGAAGCAACTGGCAAAAACATTTCTTGGAATGCAAATGGCCCAGGTAGAGCTAACCCAACAGGTCCTCATTATTTCGACAATCCTTATTATATGATTAATGAAAACTATCAAACAGATGGTAGAGATCGTATAATGGGTAATTTCAATACCACTTACAAGTTCAACGATAACTTCAATGTTATGGGCCGTGTGGGTGTTGATACTTATGACGAGTTGCAAGAAGAAAGAATATCAGTTGGATCTGTAGATCCGGCAATGTATTACAGAAAAAATGTTTCTTTCTCAGAAATCAACTACGATTTGATTTTTACGTATAACAAAAACTTAAGTGAAAACTTAAATTTTGATGCCAACTTTGGTTCAAACGTTAGAAGAACCATGTTTAGCGATGTGGCTGCCGAAACCAATGGCGGTTTAGTTGTGCCAGGTGTTTATTCATTAGCAAACACTGTATCAGCAATTGAAGCTCCTGAAGAAAACGAATGGACAATTGGTGTTAATGGTTATTTTGGTAGAGCATCATTCGGATATGACAATATGTTGTATTTAGATCTTGCTGGTCGTTATGATGTTTCATCTACTTTACCTGCCGAAAACAATGCTTATTTCTACCCATCAGCTTCACTAAGTTTTGTATTCTCAGAATTAATGAACAGCTCAGCTATTGAGTTTGGTAAATTAAGATTAAACTATGCTGAGGTAGGTGCATCTGCTCCTGCTTTATCAGTAGCTAATACCTATTTCCAAAACCCTGGTTTTGGTGGTGTAGCACTTGCGTCTGCTCCAAGTACTCAAAACAATGCTAGCTTACTTCCTGAAAACACAAGAAGTTTAGAAGCAGGTGTTGATATGAAATTCTTCGAAAACAGATTAGGTTTAGATTTATCAGTTTATCGTCAAAACACACGCAATCAGATTTTACCAGCTCGTGTAACTTCAGCTACAGGTAGCATTTTCCAATATGTAAATGCTGGTGAAATGCAAAACCAAGGTATTGAAGTAGCCGCCTACATTACCCCAATTAAGTCAAAAGACTTTAGCTGGGATATGTTAGTGAACTACTCTAAAAACGTAAACGAGGTTGTTGAACTTTACGGTGGTGCCGAAAACTTACAATTAGCATCGGTTCAAGGTGGTATTACAATCAATGCTACTGTAGGCCAATCATATGGTACTATTTGGGGTAGAGATTATGTTAGAGATGAAGCAAGTGGCGAGCCATTAGTTTATGCTCACCCATTTGGCGGAATGAGATATTGTAGAACCGTAGGTTCTGATCACGTTTTAGGAAGCATAATTCCTGACTTTAGAGCTGGTATCAATAATGCATTCAAATACAAAAACGTAACGGCTAGTTTCTTAATCGATATTCAAAAAGGCGGAAACTTCTTCTCACTTGATTCTTGGTATGGTTATGCTACTGGTATTTATGACTGGTCAGCTGGTACCAACGATAAAGGTAATGATATACGTGCTGCTGTTGAAGATGGTGGTGGCCTGCCAATTGGCGGAGTTTTAGCTGCAACTGACGAAGACGGAAACTACGTACTTGACGAAAATGGCGAGTTTACTTCAAGCGGAACTGAAAATACTGAGTACGGAAACGTAACCAACTATGCTAACTCTTGGGGTTATGCAGTGGCACCAAACGCATTACACGTTTATGATGCTTCATTTGCAAAACTTAGAGAACTTAACATTACTTACTCTTTCCCAACAAGTATGTTCGAAAACTCAGCCATTGGTGGTGTTGATCTATCATTAACTGGTAGAAACCTTTGGATTATTTGGAAAAATGCTCCATACACAGATCCTGAAGCTGGTTTATCTGCTGGTAACATTCAAGGTTATCAATCAGGTGCTTACCCAGCGGTACGCGAGCTAGGTTTCAACCTAAAAGTTAGATTCTAAACCTAAAAAAGAAAGTAAAATGAAAAAGATATTAGCATTAGTTCTAACAGTATCGATCCTTTCTTCTTGTGGTGATCTTACTGAATTAAACGTAGATACAAAAAGTCCTCAAACAGTGCCGGCAGGTTCATTATTTGCAAATGCAACTAAAGAACTATCTGACTGGATGAGCAGTAGCAACGTAAACGAAAACAACTGGAGGCTTTGGTCTCAGCAATGGACACAAACAACTTATGTAGATGAATCTAACTATGAGTTGATTGAACGTGATGTAAACGGAAACTTTTGGGATAGAATGTACGCAACTGTATTGAGAGACCTTGCCGAAGCAAGATTAGCAGTTGATGCCGATGAGATTTTATTGGCCGATTACAAGAAAAATCAATTAGCAATGATTGATGTACTAGAAGTTTATACCTACGCAGTATTGGTAGATGTTTGGGGCGATGTGCCACGATCAGAAGCCATGTCAGAGACAGTTACTCCTGTATACGATGATGATAAAGCTGTTTATGATGCAATTATTACTCAATTAAATGCTGCAATCGGAAACCTAGGTGGAGATAGCGGTATGGGTGCTTCAGATCTTTTATATGGTGGCGATGCCGACATGTGGAAGAAGTTTGCAAACTCATTAAAATTGAGACTTGCCATTAGATTAGCAGATAGCGATAATGCCAGAGCCAAAACCATGGCTGAAGAGGCTGTAACATCAGGTGTATTTGCGTCGTCAGCTGACGATTGTGAACTGGCCTACATGCCATCTACACCTAATACCAACCCAGTTTGGGAAGATTTAGTTGAAAGTGGTAGAAGTGACTTTGTAGCTGCCAACACAATGGGAGATTATATGAATGCACTTGCTGATCCGAGAAGAGCGTTTTACTATAGAAATCTTGGAGGTGCAGATTCAGTTTTTGGTGGCGTGTACGGAGAACCATCATCTTATCCTGCACATTCTCAGCCTAGTGATCTTATGGAAGATCCTACACTACCAGGTGTACTACTTTCATATACTGAGGTAAGCTTTTTATTAGCTGATGCATCTGAAAGAGGTTATGCCGTTGGCGGAACAGCTGAAGAGCACTATAATAATGGAGTTAGCGCTTCAATTATTGAGTGGGGAGGCGATCAAGATATGGCTGATGCCTATTTGGCAACGGCTGATGTAGCCTATAGCACAGCTCAAGGTACTTGGAAAGAAAAAATCGCTTTGCAAAAGTGGTTGGCCATGTACAATCAAGGATTTGAGGCTTGGAGTACCTACCGAGTTTATGATGCTCCTGTTTTAAATGCAGCAGCTGAAGCCGGTACAACACCACCTACCAGATACACTTATCCAATTGATGAATCATCACTTAACGGTGACAATGTTGATGCTGCTAAGGCAAAATTCGGCAACGACGATTCTTTTGCTAAGATATTTTGGGATGTAAACTAAATACTTAAAAGTTTAACAACTTATAAAAAGGGCGCTCTGATTATTTAGAGCGCCCTTTTTTTTTGAAAAATTAAAGGGTGATTGTAGTCACCATTGGTGCAGTTGAGCGTAAATATTTTTGAACCCTAATAAAACCAATGGAGATATTACAAATTATAGGATTTGCAACCGCCTTACTAATAGGAATTTCGTTAGGATTAATTGGCGGTGGTGGTTCAATACTTACAGTACCTATTTTAGTTTATTTAATGGGGGTTGATGCAGGAGAATATGCCCCAGCATACTCTCTGTTTATTGTAGGAACTACAGCTTTGGTAGGTGGTATTCAAAAACTCAGAGATGGTTTTGTAGAAATGAAAACCTTTTTGGTTTTTGGTATTCCCGCAATTATTACAGTTTATTTTACACGGCACTCGTTGGTGCCCGCTATACCTGATGTAATGCACATTGGCGATTTTGAGCTTACAAAACGCTTATTGGTAATGGCCATTTTTGCTATATTAATGGTTTTGGCATCAGTTTCAATGATTAGGGGCCGTAAAGGTGGCGATGAAGAAAGTGAAGAAGAACAAAAATTTAATTACCCACTTATTTTAGTTGAAGGTGTAGTAGTTGGCATACTTACAGGTTTGGTTGGTGCCGGTGGTGGCTTTTTAATAATACCAGCATTGGTTAAGCTAAGCAAATTGAGCATGAAAAAAGCCGTGGGTACTTCATTACTAATTATTGCAGCTAAATCACTATTTGGGTTTATGGGAGATGTTACCCGCCTTGATATTGATTGGGTAATGCTAATAATAATGACCGTGCTTGCAGTAGTAGGAATTTTTGTAGGAAATGGTATGTCAAAAAAAATACCTGGCCACAAGCTAAAAGTTGGCTTTGGTTGGTTTGTGCTAATAATGGGCGTATATATATTAGGAAAAGAATTATTTTTTTAGAACAAAATATTGAACAAATAAAGCGGCTGTTTTACGCAATTAATTAAACAAGAAAAAAAAGTATGAAAGTAGAACAGATTTACACAGGATGTTTAGCACATGGTGCTTATTACATTGAATCAAACGGCGAAGCGGCAATAATAGATCCGCTTAGAGAAACAAAACCTTACATTGATAGAGCTGAGAAATCGGGTGCAAAAATCAAGTACATTTTAGAAACTCATTTTCACGCAGATTTTGTGTCGGGTCACCTTGATTTATCAAAACATACAGGTGCCGAAATAGTGTACGGACCAACGGCAAATGCTAATTTCCCTATTTTAAGAGCTAATGATCGTCAGGTGCTAACATTAGGTGATGTAACCATAGAAGTATTGCACACACCAGGGCACACCATGGAGTCATCTTGCTTTTTGCTAAGAGACGTAAACGGAAATATCAATTCAATATTTACTGGCGATACTGTATTTTTAGGAGACGTAGGCAGACCTGATTTGGCAGTAAAAACTGACCTTTCTAGAGAAGATCTTGCGGGTTATTTATACGATTCAATTCAAGAAAAAGTAATGCCTTTACCAGATCATACAATTGTATATCCGGGTCATGGGGCAGGATCGGCTTGTGGTAAAAATATGAGTGACGATACGGTAGATACCCTTGGTCATCAAAAAGCTACCAACTATGCGCTTCAACCAATGTCAAAAGAACAATTTGTTGAGGCGGTGTTAGAAGGTCAAACTACTCCACCGCAATATTTTCCTAAAAATGCGGTGATGAACAAAATGGGCTACGACTCATTTGTAGATGTTTTAGAAAAAGGCCTAACAGCACTTGATCCAGATTCGTTTGAAGATGCTGCAAACCGTATGGAAGCATTAGTACTCGATGCAAGACACGAAACCGAGTTTGTTAAGTCATTTATTCCAAACTCAATATTTATAGGAATTGATGGAAATTTTGCACCTTGGGTAGGTACATTAATCCTTGATTTACAGCAACCGATATTAGTGGTGGCTGATGAAGGCAGAGAAGAAGAAGTTATTACCAGACTCTCAAGAGTAGGTTACGATAACACGGTAGGTTACTTAAAAGGTGGTATTGATGCCTGGAAAGCGGCTGGTAAAGAAACGGATTCAATTAAAGCAGTTTCAGCTCAAGAATTCGCAAAGCTTGAATTACAACACGGCATTAATGTTTTAGATGTAAGAAGAAAAACAGAATATGAAGCAGGCCATGTTGAAGGAGCTAAGCTAGTAACTGTTGACCATATTAATGATTATATGAACGACCTACATAAACACTCTGAATATTTTGTTTATTGTGCAGGCGGGTACCGTTCAACCATTGCAACTTCAATATTAAAATCAAGGGGTTTTGAAGCTCTTGTGAATGTTGAAGGTGGTTTTGATGCAATTAAAGAAGTGCCAGGCGTTGAAATAGAGACTGGAGTAAACGCATAGTTTGCAAATTTTTGAATTTGCACTAGTTCAATTGGTTTTGGTTGGTGAAAGCCGTCAGCAATGGCGGCTTTCTTTTTTTTTTTGGCTTTAGTTAAAATATTAGAACAAATTATAATAATGAGAGCGATTTTTTTTATTGTTTTTATTGTTGGCTTTGTAAGTCAAACATTGGCACAACATCATCCGCAAGCGCATTGTGATAGTTTAAGAAACGATACATCGGTACATACGGTGAGCGAAATCTTTAGTCATGGTACATTTCATGGTCATGCACGTCATTATTTTATGTCAACAATAAACCCCGGAAACCTAAATGATTACTGGGCAAATGCACTAGGAGGAGCATTAGGCTACAATAGTGCAAGAGTACATGGTTTTAGCATAGGTATAAAAGGTCAGTTTTCATACAATGTTTGGTCAAATGAGCTAACCGAAAATAATGAAGAAATAGGGCGACATAGTAGGTATGAGTTGCAATTGTTTGACGTAGATCACCCGCATAATTATAACGACCTTGACAGGTTAGAAGAGTTTTTTGTTGACTATCTTACTGATTTTGGCTATTACAAAATAGGTAAAATGGATATTACCACTCCGTTGGTAAATCCGCAAGATGGACGAATGAAACCTTACGTGCTGCATGGAGTTTTTTCAAAAACAAGAATTGCAAATAACTTAATATTTAACCTTGGGTTGTTTAATAAATTTTCGCCTAGAAGCACCACACACTGGTATTCGGCTGAGGAGTCAATCGGTATTTATGGGCAAGGAACCGCAATAAATGGGTTGCCGAGTGAATATAGAGACCATATTGAAACTAAAGGGCTTTTTTTAACGGGGTTGCAATTCCATTCTGATCAAATAAGATTTCAAGCGTGGAATTACTATATTGAGAATATTTCAAATACACTTTTTGGGCAGTTCAACTTTCATTCTAAAGAAGCTAATCCACAGTGGAGATTTGGGCTGCAATTTTTAACACAAAGCCAAGTGGGTGTTGGTGGCAATAATGATTCTTTGCATTTTCAATATCATACTGAAAATGATAAGGCTAAAATCTTGTCAGGTAGAATTGCGCGTAAAGCCAATGGTGTAACCTTTAGCTTAAATGCCTTACATGCTTTCGGAGATGGAAGGTTTATTTTTCCTAGAGAGTGGGGCAGAGAGCAGTTTTTTGTAACTATATCGAGAGGTAGAGTTGAAGGTACAGGAAAAATGAGCGTGGTAATGCTAAAATCAAGAATTGAACCAAAAACAAATGAGCATTTTCATTTAGATTTGGCTGGAGGCTACTTTTTTATGCCTAGTATACATGATTATACCCTGAGTAAGTATGCAATGCCTTCTCATTATCAATTTAACGCCGATTTAAAATATAGCTTTGGTCATATACTCGAAGGCATGGATGTTAGACTTTTATATATTTGGAAAACGCCTCAAAACATAAATGCTCTTGAGAATGCGAGCCTGTTTAATAAATCTAATTATCACCAAATAAATCTCGTTACTAATATCCATTTTTAATAATAATGGTCGGGTTTTTAAAGTTTTGAGATTATTTTTTATAAAATTGGCATAAGTACAAACTGCTTTTATATACAATTACAAGTAGTTATATGAAGTTATGGAGGCTCTAGTGGTCAACTAAATATTTGTAAGAATCTGTGTTAGCTATATGGTAATAGCTTGGTTAAGTAAAGGATTCATTCTCAGGTAGCTATTTAGTGACATCTGTCACTTTGCGCTTTTAGTAGTTCATACTATATTGCCGTTTATAAGCATTAAGTAATTTTTTTTTTTGAACTAGTTAAAAAGAAACTATGCATCATCAGATAGTTATTATTGGTGGAGGTACCGGAGGAATTATGGTGGCCGCCCAAATTTTAAAAAGTAATTCAAAATTAGATGTAGCCATTATTGAGCCATCAGAAACCCATGTATACCAACCAGCATGGACTCTAGTGGGCGCAGGTACATATGATTTTGAGAAAACAAAGCGTCCTGAAAAAGATCAAATACCAAGTGGTGCAAAATGGATTAAAGACTGGGCTGAAGATATAATACCAGAATCTAATAGCATAAAGTTAAGATCTGGTGATACTGTAACCTATGATTATTTGGTTGCTAGCCCTGGTATACAAATAAATCCTGATGGAATTCCGGGATTAAAAGAAGCTTTAGATAAAGGCAATGTATGTAGTAATTACACCGATCCGCAGCATACTTGGGATGTGTTGCAGAAATTTAAAGGTGGCAATGCGGTGTTTACACAACCAACTACGCCTATTAAGTGTGGCGGAGCTCCACAAAAAATTGCTTACTTGGCAGCAGATTATTTTAAAAAGAATAATATTGATGCCAACGTAATATTTGCTACACCTGGATCAGTAATATTTGGGGTAAAGGATTTTGCCGATACCTTAATGCAGGTAATTTATAAATACGGAATTCACTTAAAAACATTTTACGCTCCAAAAAGTATTGATGCCGAAAATAATATAATACATTTTTCATGGGCCAAACCGGGTGATAATGATTGTATTGTAAATGAAGGTAACGTAATTAACGAAGAGAAAATAGGTGATCTTGATATTAGCATGCCTTACGATATGCTGCATTTGGCACCACCACAAAGCGCGCCTGATTTTATTAAAAACTCAAAAATTGCTCACCAAGATGGCCCGAGCAAGGGTTGGATTAACGTAAATATTAATACACTTCAGCATAATGAATATCCTAATGTTTTTGCACTGGGTGATTCAGCAGCATTGCCAACCGCAAAAACAGGTGCCGCTATTAGAAAACAAGCACCAGTAGTTGCACAAAATTTATTACACCTAATTGAGAGCCAAAAGCTTTCTAATAGTAAGTATGAGGGCTATTCATCGTGCCCATTGGTTACAGGTTATGGCAAAATGGTATTGGCCGAGTTTAAATATAATAATGTAAGAGATTCAGATCCGTTTTTAAGCAAGTTTGTAGATACTGCCAAAGAGAACTGGAGTATGTGGATGCTTAAAAAATATGGCTTACCTTATTTATATTGGAACCAAATGATGAAAGGCAAAATGTAAATGGATAGTTAAAAATTGTAGAAAATGCCCAAACTTTTAGTTTGGGCATTTTTGTATAGTATTATAATAATAATGTTCTCCGCTGGCCCTATGTTTTTCACGGTTTCAATAACAAGTAATACCCTTTATATTTTGAGCAATTAAACGTAAATACGGTTAAACAAAAATCAAGAAGTTGATTCGTTTTTTGAAGCACCAACTCGCAACATTAGGGTTTGCTTTATGGCCATTGTTCGCTCTTTAGCCATATTCGTATTTTCACCTTCAAATAGCTCGTCAAGCGTTTTAAACCATAAGGTTACCCATTGGTTAAAATGGGCTTCAGTTAGTTTTTCTTTACCATTAACATCAATATGTTTTTGCATGGGGTTACTTTGCACACCTACTTGGCCCAATAGTAATATTTGCCAAAAGCCATACATTTTAGGTAAATGCTCTTCCCAATTTACTTTAACCACATCGTTAAAAACATAACCTATTTTGCTGTCTGTTTGTACTTTGTTATAAAAAGTGTCAACTAGTAGTTTTATGTCTTCTTTTGTTGAAATATCTTTTTTCATAATTTATTTTAAGTGTTACAGGTTTAGCTACAGCCACCTTCTACTTTTTTCTTTTTTCGTCCGCCTGCCGGAATTATTATCTTAAACTCAGTTTTTGGCAAGGCTTTGGCACCCGTAAAAAATTGTTTTGCTGCTATTCTTTGTTTATACAAATCTAGGGCAGTTTGTGGTGCCGAATGCCCCGGAAATTTGGGGTTTAAAATATTTTGGTTCCAAGCTTGTATTCCGCCGCTTAGCATGTAAATATTAGGGTAGCCTTCGTATTTTAATTTTTTCCATGCTGCTTTTACATCTTGTTCGTTGTCACCATATAAAACCGATTTCCGCACTTTTTGAAAAAGCAATCCTTCCCATTTGGTACTTAAAATACTATCGGCAGGTATGTTTACCGCATACCTAATCATTTTATCAGCGTTATGCTCTGCTCTAATGTCAATTAACTGAATTGATGGATCATTATTTATAATAGCATGTGCCAATTCATCAGTTGATACATAATAAGCTACTTTATTTATTTCAGTGTCAAGTTCTTCTTCTGAAAATTTGCGGTATTTGGTAGAGCTCGATGGCAAAATAGCGGCTATTGTGCCAAGCATTAATACAATTATTGAGATAATCTGTCTGCTATTCATGGCTACAAGTCATTAGTAATTTCTGGTTTTCTAAACTTTTTCTCGGCCCATTCGCCTACCCAAAACATGGCAACTGCGGCAATAATTATAATAAATACCATTAGTCCATCAGATATGCCTAGCGAACTTGAAACTTTAATATCACCAAGGTAATTGCTGGTATACAAGTTTTTCCACCACGAGTAGGTTTCGCCAAAAATAAAAACACCAATTAGTGAGCCCCCTAAATAGGCCATGGCATCAACTTTACCAATAGCGGCTGCGCAAACGCTAGTGCCGGGGCAAAAGCCACCAACTATAAACCCTAATCCCATTATAATTCCACCAACTATGGCCGAACCCAGGTAGAGCTCATTTACATAAACTATGCTCATATCAATCATACCAAAAATATCGAGAAACGTAAGCCCAATTAGGCCTACCACTGCGGCGGTAAAAAATACTTTGAGCACCGTGGTATCGTAGCCATAAAACATACCCGCAAGTTTTCGGCTAGATGAAAACCCCGCTTGTTCAAGGGCGAAACCAAATCCAATACCTATTATAAAGGCGATTAAAAAATTAAGCTCCTGAGAAATTTCGTTTACTGGTATTAAAGGTCCCATGGTTATATCCAATTTTTTCTGAAAAAGTATGCAAATACGTACGCTGAGCCAAATATGGCAATCATAGTAACAAATCCCGCTAAGGATAAGGTGGCCATTCCGCTAAGTGCGGCGCCGCTAGTGCAACCACGGCCAAGTTGAGATCCAAACCCAAAAAGCACACCACCAAGTATGGCCATTATTATTCTTCGTTTTGATGTGATTTTTGGTGAGCGCTCAGTTTTTATTTTCAATCTGCCTGAAAGCGCTCCTGATAAAAAACCTCCCACTAATACGCCTAGTACTTGAAAAACGAGCCAGCTCTTCATGGGGTTTTTACCATTGGCAATGTACTTACCATAAAAGCTTGAGTTTTCGGCCTTATCATGCGAAACGGTTTCAACAGTTGAAACTACAACGCTTTTCATAGCGCCGCTTGCTCCCAAGCCCCTGCCTGTAAGGTAAAATGCACCTAGCAATACAAGGCCAAGCAAAACCCCTGCTATATAGGGGTTCATATATTTAGTTTTTTGTGTAATATAGTTGTGATGTGACATTACTTTTTTATTATCTGATTTAGTACAAATACCTACTGGCCTGCCCAGCATATACAATTAAAAAGCGCAGCATTACATTGCCAAATAAAATGAGCAGCACCGGAATTAACACCGGAATTTTTTGTCCCTTAAGTTCAAGAAACTCTAATAAGGCGGGCACAAGCATGCCCAAAAACACTACAAAAATCCAAAATGGTAATGTGTAAGGGCCATTTAAAAATAATTGTGCTGCTTCAATTTGTACTTGAGTACTTGCCAGTAAGCCCATAAACATGTGTATTATAAAAAAGAGCTCAGCCGCAATTATTATGATATCAATCTTGCTAAATAATTTACGCTCAATCTCATTTTTAGAAAACAGTACAATTACCGCTGCTCCGGCCGATAAACCTGATGCTAAAAATAATGGACCAAGAATAGATGTGTTCCAAAGTGGCCTAGCATTAAATGCGCTCAATAATACACCAGTATAAATACCCAAAAGCACGGCATAAACTACCATAATCCAAGCCATTGGCTTTTTGTACTTTATAAAAAAGGCTTCAAGTTTTTTAATAAAATCAAATTTCCAATCCCATTTCGGAAAAACTTCTTTAATATGAATAGCGGCCCAAATAAATGATAGTGGGGTTATTACCATTAGGGTCCAAGCGCCCCAGCTCATGGGTGATTCGAGCCTTATGGTAGTGTATAAACGCCAGAAATATAGTTTGTGGTTTAGATCTAAAAATAAAACCACAAGGCCAATAACTAATAAAAATGGAGCAATTATGGGTGCTTTTTTAACTGCCGCTGGATAATCATTTTCTTTACCCATTAGGTAATAAAACGATGCGAAGAATAGTAGACCTGCTGCAAGCCCACCTAAAAATAAATATAATGGTATTTCCCAATGCCAAATGTTTAGGGTAGGGTCAACCCTATAATTCATTCTTCCGCTTATAATTAATTCTTCTTCCATGGCAATTAAATTAAAAAGTATAATTGGGGATCAGTACCAGCTTCAGTTTTTAATCTTTTGTATTTACGGGTACTCACTTTTTTAGATACTTCGCTATTGGGATCATCTAAATCTCCAAAATATAGGCAGTTGGTTGGGCAAACTTCTACACAAGCAGGTTGCTCACCTTTGCGCACTTTATGTATACAAAAGGTGCATTTATCTACGTATCCATCGGGGTGTGGGTAGCGTGCATCATAAGGGCAAGATGCTATGCAGGCACCGCATCCAATGCATTTGTCAGGGTCAACCAAAACAACTCCACCTTCGGCAATATGGCTCGATCCTGTAGGGCAGCAACGCACACAAGGTGCATTTGCGCAATGATGACACCTTTCAGATCTAAATTCCATTTCGAGATTAGGGTAAGTGCCACTTACGGCTTCAACTACCCAATCTCGGCAATACCCTTCAGGTACTTTATTTTCAATTTGACAAGCAACTACACAGTCACTACATCCTACACACTTTTTGGTGTCAATGGCCATTGCATATCTCATATTTCTGCTTGTTTAGGTTCTGGTTTTTCAGTTAAAAATGTTATAAAATTTTCGCGCATTCCGGTGCCACCCATAATAGGGTCCATTTTTACGTTGCTCATCATTTCGGTATCGCTTGCACCTTTACCAAAGGCACGGGTTAATTGTTTTTCGGTGTGGCCAAAGCCGTGGTACATATATACCGAGTCCCATCTAATTCGCTCGGTAATTCTAATTTTTATCGAAAAGGTAGATACAATATCATCTTGGTTTTTTAACCAAACTTCTTGCCCATTTGTAAAGCCCCATTGCTTGGCTACTTTAGGATTTACCCACAGGTCGTTTTCATCTTTTAAGCTAGCTAAGTAGGGGTTGTTTGTGGTTCGGCTAAAGGTATGCACCGGAGACCTACCGTAGTTGAGCCTATAAAAGCCCTGTGGTGGTTGTTTATGCTCTGTAAAGGTGGGTAATGGATCAAAACCTTGTGCTGCTAAATCTGTAGCGTAAAGCTCAATTTTACCCGTTGATGTATTAAATTCAAAATCCTGACCATCAACTAAATAAAGGTCGTCATACTCTCTTTTGAATTTTTTAACGCCCACTTTTTGCATTTCTTTTAGCGATGTGCCTACTTTTTTAAGCTGCCAATCGAGCATTTCTTCAATGTCCTTGTATTTGAAAAAATCTTGTAGGCCTAATTTTTCGCCAATTTGTTTAGCAATCCACCAATCTGGCTTGGTTTCGTATTTAGGTTTTGCAGCGGGCATTCTTAATGAGAGTACGGGTTCGCGGTGTGGCGAATTTCTAATACCATCATACCTTTCTAAATAGGTGCATTCTGGCAACACTATATCAGCATAGCCAGTAATTTCCATAGGCATGGTATCAATTACAACCATAAGTTCTAGCTGCTGTATGGCTTCTAGGGTTCGTTTTTGATCAGGCAAGGTTTGCATAAGGTTGGTGCCATTTACAATCCAACCTTTTATGCTATAGTCTCGCTCATCTGAAGGAAAAGTGGCGTCAACAATTCCGTTAGATACCACCTCGGTAGCTAAAGTGTATTTATTAGGGTTAGCCGATTGCCATTTGTGCTTTGGTTTTGGATACTCGGGGTGCGGATAACTAGGTACCGATATTTTTTCGGGAAAATAAAACCCGCCCCTGCGGCCCCATGATCCGAGTAGCGCATTTAAAATAGCCACGGCTCTTAATCGCTGGGTATCATCTCCGTACCAGGTTACGTGCCTGCCTGGGTGAATAATTGCCGCGGGTGATGCTGCCGCCATTTCTCTGGCGGTTTCTCTAATTACATCAGGCTTAATGGTGGTAATACCGTAAGCCCACTCAGGAGTGTATTGTTGCACATGTGCTTTAAGTTCATCAAAACCAAAGGCGTATTTTTCAATGTATTCTTTATCGTACCACCCTTCGTTTATTATTACATGGGTCCAGGCCAGCAATAGTGCTAAATCGGTAGCGGGCTTAATGGGGAGCCAATGTTTAGATTTACTTGCAGCGGTTGAAAATCTAGGGTCAACCGTAATAATGGTAGCGCCTTTGTCAATAGCTTCGCTCATTTCTTGCACCTGACCATTGTGCATGTTTTCGCCTATATGAGAGCCTATTAATACCAAGCATTTGGTATCTCTAATATCGGTACGCTCGGGCGAGTAAATACCTTCTCCGAAGGTTGAAATAAAGGCCACTTCTCTTGGGCCACGACATTGTGCAAATGATGGTGCCGCAATATGTGGCGAGCCGTATGCTTTCATTAAATGACCTAAGAATTTACTACCCGATCCGTGGGTAAGTAGCGCCATAGATTCAGGGCCGTATTTCTCTTTAATGTCATTCATTTTTTTGGCTATAAAGTCAAGAGCGGTTTCCCAGCTTACTTCTTCATAGGTTTGCTTGCCGTTTTTAACCACACGCATTAGTGGCTTTTTAAGGCGGTCTTGGTCTTCATACATACCTATTCCACCGGTGCCCCTTGGGCAAAGTCTGCCATTACAATGCGGGTCATCTTTATGCCCTTCAAGCTTCCATATTTCGCCATTTTCGTTTTTATGCACCCAAGCGGCACATTTCCAAAAACATACTTCGCAATAAGTAGGCGTTTTTAAAAACTCATGGCCTTTTGCCACATCGGTTGCAAGAATGCTTCCGGTAGCTGAGTCAAAAATTGTATTCGCAAGAAAAGCACTTCCAAGGCCTAAAGAAGATATTTTTATAAAATCGCGGCGATTGAACTTCATGATTGTTTCTCAATTGAGCTCAATATTACCTATTGCTAAAGCGCCAAAAGGTGAGCCTAGTCATGTTTAGAGAAATGGAACTTTTGTCACATAAGCATTCAAAACAGCTTTAAATACTCGTTTTTTTAGATTTAGGGTCAGCTGCCTTTTAGCCTATATCAAGGGTATTTTGCAGCAACCAAATTGAATTTTAAACAATAGCGTTGGGGTTTGCCGTTATTTGCATTACTTTTTTTGAATTGATTAAATCAAAGCCAAGCAGAGGCTACAAAATATGGGTTCAATAAACGATTACCAAAACTCAAAAATTAACCAGGAGCAGCCAAATTCAAGTTCAAAAACCAACTATCTATTGCCATTTTTATTCGCTTTGTTTTTGGCAGTTGGTATGATTTTAGGCTCTAATTTTAATCCATCAATTGAAGGATTCTCAGGTGATGACTACGATAAAAAGCTTAATCAGGTTTTAGGCTACATACAAAACTCTTATGTAGATACACCAAATAAAGAAGAGTTGGTAGAAAATGCCATTGGCAACATGCTGCAAGAGCTTGATCCATATTCAGCCTATATTTCGGCAAAAGATTTGGTGCATGCCAATGAGCAACTCGAGGGCAATTTTGAAGGTATTGGGGTTGAGTTTAATGTTTTGCACGATACCGTTACCATTTTGCATATAATACCGGGTGGGGCTTTTGCCTGGTGATCAAATTGTAAATGTAGAGGGCGAAACTATTGCTGGCATTGGTATTAAAAATACCGAGATTATTAAAAAGCTAAAAGGGCCAAAAGGTACGAGCGTAAATATTGATGTAAAGCGTAAAAGCAGTGCTGAATTATTAGATTTTGAAATTGCACGTGATAAAATAAAAATAGAAAGTGTGGTGGCCGCTTACATGGCCAATAAAAATACGGGCTACTTAAAAGTAACGCGGTTTGCGGGCAATACCAGCTCAGATTTTATTGCAGCTATTGAAAAACTGAAACAACAAGGGGCCAAAAACTTGGTAGTTGACCTACGCGGAAACCCGGGGGGATACTTGGGCGCTGCCACTGCAATGGTAGATCAGTTTTTAGCTGATGGAGAACTGATAACTTACACCCAAGGCCGATCGAGAAAAAGAGATGATTACAAAGCCAGCGGCGATGGCATTTTTAAACAAGGAAAACTTGTGGTATTAATTAATGAGGGATCAGCATCGGCTAGCGAAATTTTTTCGGGGGCTATTCAAGATCTTGATAGAGGATTAATTGTGGGCACAAGGTCTCATGGAAAAGGCTTGGTTCAAGAGCCAATAGAGCTAAAAGATGGATCGCAGCTAAGGTTAACTGTAGCGCGGTATTATACGCCATCGGGCAGATGTATACAAAGGCCCTATGATATGAGTATAAAAAACGGCGAAAGAGATAGTTTAGCTAAGGTTTTTACAACCAAAGGCGGCAGAGAAGTTATGGATGGCGGTGGTATTATTCCTGATATTGATATAGATGCGGATTCGGTTTATAGCAATGCATTTTACCAAGGAGTACTCAGAAAAGCATTGCTTTACGAGCTGGCATTAAATTATTATAATGCTAATCTACAACTACTTGAAACGGAGTACAGCAACTATATTGAATTTGCCAGTGATTTTAAGGTGCCAAATGCTGTTATTGATAGCTGTGGAGCAATATTAAAAAGGCAAAGGATAGAATTTACCAATACTGATAAAATTAAGGCCGAAGCGGCTATTAATGGTCAGTTTAAAGCCATGATTGGCCGATATATTTGGGGCGATGATGCCTTTTACATGATTATTAATAATACAGATGCCAGCATGCAAAAGGCACTTGATGCTTTGGTAAACAATGCTTCTTCTTTTTACAATACAGAAATAGGGAATTTAACCAATGCTAATTGGGATGATCTAGTAGGTAATAATTTAAAGGCACCTCTTTTCCTAATCAATGGTTTAAAAGAC
>JBMYOR010000008.1:0-22248 GCA_049599535.1 Bacteroidia bacterium
TGGCCATTACGGTTTCAAAATTCACAGCGGCGCCACCTGCCGATGTACAAGAATTGGTTGAAGACATTAGAATACCATCAGGTGCGGGTGAAGCTTCAGCCCACTAATATGATTAACAAACCATGACAAACAAACTTGTTGCAAAGCGAATTGAAATTTTAGGTTGGATTGCCATTATTGCACTTCAGTACCCTGTAATCTCATTGCTAAGCAACAAGTTTATTATTTTAAATGTACCAGTATTACATTGGTATATTTTATTTATTTGGCTAATAATCACAGCCAGGTTATTCGTTTATACCAAACGACTTTCAAGGTCAATACAAAACGAGCGCAATGAGTGAATTAGGCCTTTTACTCATATCGGTTTTATATCTTTTAGGCTTATTCCTAATTGCTTTTTATTCTGAAAATAGATTAAACAAGCTAACCAACAACGGTTGGGTTTATGCCTTAAGTTTGATGGTTTACTGCACGGCATGGACCTTTTATGGAAGTGTTGGTAAGGCCGCAACTGATGGCATCTCATTTTTGGCTATTTACATTGGCCCTTTGCTTACTGTGCCGTTTTGGTGGGTAGTGCTTCGTAAAATAGTTAGGGTTACTCGAACTATGAGAATTTCCTCAATTGCCGATTTTATCTCGTTGCGGTATGGAAAACACAATGGGCTCGGCTCAATTGTGGCAATAGCCTGCTTGTTGGCCGTAATTCCATATATCGCGCTACAACTAAAGGCTATTTCTAATAGTATTATATTAATTCAAGGAGAAGGCAATTTCAATTATTCTTTAGTAATCGCAATTATTTTAGTGCTTTTTGCAGTTTTGTTTGGTGCCCGAAATGTTGATGCCAACCAACGAAAAAATGGGCTAATAAACGCCATTGCTTTTGAGAGTATTATCAAATTGCTAGCATTTGTAGTGGTAGGGTTTGTGGTGGTTTACGTATTAAACAACGGAATTACAGACATATATGCAAAGGCAAATACACAATTCTCTGAGCTTGCGATCTTTGGTTTTGGAGGAGAAATGGATTATGGCGATTGGTTTTTTACCACCTTGGTAAGTGCCTTCGCTTTCTTTTTATTGCCACGGCAGTTTCAGGTAGCAAGTGTTGAAGCGAGTGATGAGAAACATATTCTCACCGCAATGAGAATTGTACCGGTGTACCTTTTGGTAATCAACATTTTTGTTATACCAATAGCGCTTGCAGGTTATGTTTTGTCAAATTCAGGTAACACTGATTTTCTAGTTCTGTCGCTACCATTGCTAGGTGATTTTAAATTGGTTACTATACTGGCTTATTTAGGCGGATTTTCAGCTGCCACAAGTATGATTTTGGTGTCAACTACTGCTTTAAGCACAATGCTTAGTAATTACGTTTTCTTACCATTTTTATTACGATCAAGAAAAGAAGATGCCATACAAAAAACTAACTATCAAAATACACTTCTCTTATGGAGAAGGATAAGTATAGTTATAATTATTGGCTTATCGTTTTTATATTATAAGTTCTTTACCGGTATAGAATCGTTGGTAAGCATTGGTTTGGTTTCATTTGTTGGAGTGGCTCAATTGGCTCCGGCGTTTTTTGGTGGTTTGTTTTGGAAAAAGCCCAACCAAAAGGCGGCTTCAAGATCAATACTAGTTGGTTTAAGCATTTGGTTCGTGCTATTGGTATTGCCAAATTTATTAGGTCATCTTGAGGTAGTAATAGGTAGCGTACCCGTAGATTTTGCCGAAGTAACAACTGAATATATTAGCAAGCAAATGGGCTTAAGTCATTTATCAAGTACCATACTTTTAAGCCTTGGGGCAAATTTTGGAGTTTTTGCATGGCAAAGCTTGGCTCATAAGCAAAGTCCTAAAGAATTAAATCAGGCCGAATTATTTGTAGATATTTATAACTATTCTGAATCTTTTGATAGTTCAGTGGCATGGAGAGGAAAAGCATTTTTCTTAGATATTAAGTCGCTTTTGGCCCAGTTTTTAGGTAATGAACGAACTGAAAGAGCATTAGAGCGATATGCCAAAAGAAACGGAATCAGCTTTGAAAATGATTCTGAGGCTGATGCTAAGCTAGTGTCATATGCTGAGCGTGTATTAACGGGAATTATAGGCCCTGCAAGCGCAAGAATTATGATTTCTAGGGTAGTTCAAGAAGAAGAAATTGGCATATCAGATGTGCTTGATATTCTTCAAGAATCTCAGGAAGTAATAGCACTTAACAGAGAGCTAAGGAATAAATCACGACAATTAGAAAAAGCAACGGGTAACCTTAAGGCAGCAAATGATAAACTTAAGGAGTACAGCGATTTAAAAAACGAGTTTTTATACACCGTTACGCATGAGCTTAGAACACCCATTACATCCATAAGGGCTATGGCAGAAATAGTGCAAGATATGCCTGAAATGGAAGCTGATGAAAAAGACGAATTTATAAGCCAGATTATAAATGAATCAGAACGAATGACCAAGCTAATTGGCAACGTGCTTGATCTTGAAAAATTTGAAAGCGGTAGTCAATTACTTGAGCGAAATGAACTTGACTTAAAAGCCCTTGTAATTGAAGAAGCTAATGCACTTAAGCCTTTAATTGGCGATAAGAATATTGCCCTTAACGTAGAGATTAATAGTGCTTTAGCCACCGTGTATGCAGATTTTGAACGGATAAGGCAAGTGCTTAATAATCTAATATCAAATGCCATAAAGTATTGTGATCAGAACAATGGAAAAATTACAATTACAGCTTACAATAGGGGCGAAGAAGTAAAGGTAAACATTAGTAATAACGGACCCGGAATTGCGCAAGAAGATATCAAAAACATCTTTGATAAATTCTATCAAATTAAAAATCAAACAAAAAGAAAACCACAAGGACATGGCCTAGGGCTAGCCATTTGCAAAAACATAATTGAGATGCACAAAGGCAAAATAAGTGTAGAAATGCTCCATAATAATGTAAGATTTTCCTTTTCATTGCCACGTTATATTAAAAGTGAGTAACATGTTAAGGAAAGTTTTAATTGTAGATGACGAGCCAAACATTGTAATGAGTTTGGAATTCTTGTTAAGAAAAAACAAGTTCAATGTTTTCATAGCTCGTAACGGAACCGAGGCGCTTGAATTATTAGAAAAAGAAGTGCCGGACCTTATTTTATTAGATATTATGATGCCCGATGTTGATGGCTATGAAATTTGTCGTCAAATCAAGCAAAAGCCGAGGTTAGAGAAAACAAAGGTGGTTTTTCTCTCGGCAAAAAGTAAAACAACTGATATTGAAAAAGGATACGAGCTCGGTGCTGATCTCTATTTAACAAAACCATTTTCAACCAGAAATCTGATTAAAGAAATAAATGGACTTTTAGAATAGCATGAATTAAAACAAACTCTATGACTTCCTATCACTCACTTTATAACGAAAGCATACAAAATCCAAATGAGTTTTGGAGTAAGCAAGCAGCAAAAATTAAATGGTTTAAAGAGCCTTCTCAAATTGTTAGCCAAGATGAAAAAGGCCATTACCGTTGGTTCGCCGATGGCCAGCTAAATACATCTTACTTGGCCATTGATGCCCACATTGAAGCTGGCCGTGGTTTTGAAACGGCTTTAATCTATGAAAGCCCTGTTACCAATACGGTTAAAAAATACACCTACTATCAATTGCTCGAAGAAGTTGAAAAGCTTGCCGGTGGACTTAAAAAGCTGGGCGTTACAAAAGGGGATAGGGTTTTGGTTTATTTGCCTATGATTCCGCAGGCTCTGTTTAGCATGTTGGCTTGTGCCAGGATTGGAGCAGTACATTCGGTGGTATTCGGTGGCTTTGCGGCCCACGAGCTGGCTTTGAGAATTGATGATGCCAAACCAAAAGTGGTAATTACAACCAACTTCGGAATTGAAGTAACTAGAACGATTGAATACAAACCTATTATAGATAAAGGGATTGCCGAAAGCTCTTTTAAGCCTGAGCATGTTATTATTTTTAATAGGGGAGATAATGTGCCTTTTACATTTCACCGTAGAGATGTTGATTATACAACGCTTACTTCAGCTGCAAAACCAGCAAGTTATGTACCTGTTCAGGCTACAGACCCACTTTATATTCTTTACACATCGGGTACAACCGGAAAACCAAAAGGAATAATAAGAGATAATGGAGGTCATGCCGTAGCACTAAAATTTAGCATGGATCATATCTACAATTGCAAAGCTGGCGAAACATTTTGGGCAGCAAGTGATGTAGGTTGGGTAGTGGGGCACTCTTATATAGTTTATGCTCCGCTTATTCAAGGTTGCGCAACTGTGCTTTTTGAAGGTAAACCCATAAAAACGCCAGATGCTTCAACCTTTTGGAGGGTAATTCAAGACCATCAGGTAAAAGTGATGTTTACCGCGCCTACTGCCATTAGAGCAATAAAAAAAGAAGATCCTGAAGGTAAACACATTGGTGCGCATGATATCAGCAGTTTAAAATATCAATTCTTAGCGGGTGAAAGGTGTGACGTTACCACCTTAAATTGGCTTGAAGACATGTTGCACATTCCTGTAATTGACCATTGGTGGCAAACTGAAAGTGGCTGGCCCATGTTGGCCAATATGGCGGGTGTAGAGTTGCTTAATGTAAAACCCGGATCGGCTACAAAACCGGTTTGCGGATATGATTTACGGGTTTTAGCCGAAAATGGAACACCTTGCGCACCGGGCGAAGAAGGATATGTAGTAGCCAAGCTTCCGCTACCTCCTGGCTGTTTGCCTTCACTTTATAACGACGATGAGCGGTTTGAAGCGGGTTATTTAAATAAGTTTCCAGGTTATTATTTTACCGGAGATGGAGGTTTTGTAGATGAAGATGGCTACTTTTTTATTACAGGTAGAGTAGATGATATAATAAATGTGGCTGGTCATAGGCTATCAACGGCTGAAATGGAAGAAGTAGTTGCCGCGCATAGTGCCGTGGCCGAGTGTGCCGTTATCGGTATTAATTGTCCGCTTAAAGGGCAGCAACCATTGGGCGTGGTTGTAATTAAAGAAGGCGTTACTACGCCAAAACACACTTTAGAAGCCGAACTAATAGCTGATGTTAGAGCTCAAATAGGTGCAGTAGCAAGCCTTAAGCATGTGTTGGTTGCCCAAAGGCTACCTAAAACTAGGTCGGGCAAAATTCTCAGAAAAACCATGCGAGCACTAGCTGATAATAAGCCCTTCAATTTCCCTTCAACTATTGATGATCCTAGCATAGTTGATGAGATTGATGAGTTATTTAAATCACAACAAATTGGAGCTTATGAAGCCGTTAAAGCTTAAACAATAATTTAAACTATTTCGGCCCTTTTTTTCATCGCTTTGCTTGCATTTTTATTGGCTTAGTGAAGTGTTGGGAATGGTTCAGAATCACAATGTGGAATCTAAAATTGAAAAAAAAAGAATCTAAAATATTATTATTATGGACTTAAAAATTAAATCATTCGAAGAGTACAAAGCGCAATATGCTTTGAGTGTTAATGATCCTGATACTTTTTGGGATAATATAGCTCAAAGGTTTATTTGGCAAAAACCTTATGATAAGGTTTGCGACTGGAATTTTGATGAGCCAGATGTCAAGTGGTTTGTAAACGGAAAGGTAAATATCACAGAGAATTGCCTTGACCGTCATATAGAAAAAAGGGGCAATAAGCTGGCTCTAATTTGGGAGCCAAATGATCCAAAAGAGCGATTTGTTAGATATACTTACCGCGAATTATTAGAACAAGTAAGTATAACAGCCAATGCCCTAAAAGCACAAGGAATCAAAAAAGGAGATAGGGTAGTGATTTATATGCCTATGATTCCGGAACTTATGATTTCAGTATTGGCCTGCGCAAGAATTGGAGCTGTACACTCTGTGGTATTTGCAGGTTTCTCAGCCCACGCCATTGCCGACAGGGTTAACGATGCGCAAGCGAAAATGATTATTACTGCCGATGGTCTTAACCGTGGTGCAAAGCAAGTGCCTTTAAAACGCGTGGTTGATGAAGCACTACACACTTGCGAATCGGTTGAAAAAGTTATAGTTTACGATTGCCTGGGTTGGTTGCCAAATATGCAAGAAGGCAGAGACGTTTGGTGGCACGATGCCATGGAAGGTATGCCTAGAAGTTGTCAGCCAGAGCCAATGGATGCTGAAGATATGTTGTTTATACTTTACACCTCGGGTTCTACCGGCAAGCCAAAAGGCGTAGTGCACACTTGTGGTGGTTATATGGTTTATGCCGCTTATTCATTCCAAAATGTATTTCAGCCAGAAGAAAGCGATGTGTACTGGTGTACCGCTGATATTGGGTGGATTACCGGCCATACCTACATTACCTACGGCCCATTATTATCTGGTACTACCACACTAATGTTCGAGGGCGTGCCTACTTATCCTGATCCCGGTAGGTTTTGGCAGATATGCGATAAGCACGGGGTAAATCAGTTTTATACAGCACCAACTGCCATAAGAGCCCTAATGGCTTATGGAGATGACCATGTGCTATCTTATTCATTAGATTCAATTAAAACGCTGGGTTCAGTAGGTGAGCCAATTAACGAAGAAGCTTGGAAATGGTATCATCTACACGTAGGTAAACTAAAAGCACCAATTGTAGATACTTGGTGGCAAACCGAAACAGGTGGTATTATGATTTCTGGTTTGGGCAGCCACAGTCCGCAAAAACCCGCACATGCAGGTTATCCGTTGCCGGGTATTCAGCCTGTATTGCTTGACCAAGAAGGCAACGAGATTGCAGAAAGTAATGTTGAAGGCTATTTAGCCATTAAACACCCATGGCCAAGTATGCTTAGAACTACATACGGAGATCATGAGCGTTGCCGAAATACATACTTTTCTCATTACAAAGGCTATTATTTTACAGGCGATGGTGCCAAAAGAGACGAGCAAGGCATGTATAGAATTATTGGTCGAGTAGATGATGTAATCAATGTGAGTGGACACCGTTTTGGTACGGCGGAAATTGAACAAGCCATAAATTCAAACCCATTGGTAGTTGAAAGTGCTGTAGTTGGCTATCCGCATGAGATTAAAGGTCAATCAATTTATGCTTATGTGGTATGCGAAACCATGCCTGATGATGTGCCTGAGGCCAGGGCCGAAATTATTGAGACAGTGGTTGAAGAGATTGGTAAAATTGCCAAGCCCGAGTTAATTCAATTTGTGAGCGGATTGCCCAAAACCCGCTCAGGAAAAATTATGCGTCGTATTCTTAGAAAAGTAGCTGAAGGCGAACCAGATAAGCTAGGTGATACTTCAACGCTACTTGACCCTAAGATTGTTGATGAGATAGTTGGTGGTTCTTTAGTATCCGAATCTGCATAGGTTCATAGTATAGAGTTTGTTTTAATAAGCCCTTGAGCAACCTAGCTTCAAGGGCTTTTGCTTTAAAAAGGTAAAATGCTGCAATTGCTCTAAACCTGAGTTCGATTAATAGATCAGCCTACAGGAAGTATTCTCAAACTCTTCCAAATCATTTTGAACTTAAACGCTTTCAGGGTTTGTGCTTATAAAGGCTTTCAAATTAGACCTGAGAACTCAAAATTCAACACCCAAAATTCAACATTCAACATTTAACATTGGCCACTCAAAGTGCCAGTTAAAGAAATATTATATCAGTTTAACCCCCCTTTTCTCAGCCTTTTTCAAAAGCTTGAGTAGCAACATAGCCGTGGTTAGCGTATCGCCTGATGCACTGTGCCGCGCCTCAGGACTTATACCATATTCATGGCACAAAGCATCTAGTCCTTTAAAAGCTTTTTGACCACCGTAGCTACTCATCAGTGGGTTTTCTAATCGAGCAGCGAGCTTGGCGGTATCAAGCGTTTTATTTTGAATTTTTGTGTTGTGATGTTTAAGCATAAGTCTATCTAAACAAGCCAAATCAAAGTCAATATGATGGCCTACCAAAATGCTATTTCCAATGAATGAAACTACGTTCTCAATAAAAATCTCTTCGTTTAGGTCATCGTTAATGTCTTCATTAATTACTTGATGAATTTCTGCTGAGGCAATCTCTTTAGCCACATTTAAGTAGCCCTCAAAGCTCAATGAGTATTCAATGGCGTTATGGCTAACTTTCAAAAAAGCGAATGAGAGAATATCGTCTTTCTCTGGATTTAAACCTGTAGTCTCAAAATCAAAAACAACAAAATCAGTTCCTTTTTTGCTATTGACTTCAAAGTGCTCAATTAACCAATTTGGCGCATAAGCAGGTATTTTAGGTTTTTTGCTAAACCAAGCCATGGGCAGGTTTTATTTGGTTCTGAATTTCGCCAATTGGTCTAAAGGCATTTTTTAGCAATTGCTTTTCTAGAGAGCTCAAGTTATTAAGATTTAAATAGCGGCCGTCATTATTATTTTCAAATCCTTGGGCTGCCCTTGTTTTAAGAAAAATTTCATAGGCCGTAGCACAATCTTCATAGCGTTCGCTAAATACATCTTTCAGGTTGCGTAGCCTTTCAAAACGCTCTATCGTATTGCTAGGGTATAATAAATTATGCTCCAAAGCCAACAAGCGAGCAGCATCGGCCAATGGCATCATGGCGCGTGCTTTTATATCAAAGGCATTTTTATGTTCTCCGCTTTTTTCTAATACTAATTTGCCGAAAAAACCTAGTGGCGGCGGGTTTTGCAAGGCATTGCCAGCCAAAAAACCTGTAAAACTTTTGTTGCCTTTAAAGCTGCTATAAATATGACCTTGCAGCTCATAAGCCAATTGTTCATTGCCATAATAGGGCATAAGGTCAAAAAATATAGTAGTGTGCAACAAGGCTTCTTGGGTTGGTTCTTTTATCCAATAATTAAACCGGTGCTTCCATTGTTTGGTGGTATTTATCCATTCAGAGTTATTGGCCTGTATTCCGGCCTTATCACTTTCGTAGCCGTAGTACACCAACTCTTCAAAAACGCCATCAGCCAGCCTTTTTATGGTGCTTTTATCAGCTTCATCACCTTCAAATACCAAGGCCGAATCAAAATCGGTTCTAATAATTTGCTCACCACGTGCTACGCTTCCAAGAGCCAACCAACAAAAATTCAATTCTTGTAGATTTATATTTTGGTCAACTGCGCTTTTTATAATAGCATGGTTGAGCAATTGCTTATTAAAAGCACTGGCCAATCTTGCAATCTTTGTTACGGGTTCGTCTGCTTCAATTAATGCTTTTAGGTAGTCATCAACTTTTATTACTATTTTTCTAACTTCATCTCTGTTGTTTTGTTTTTTCAATGCCTTAAGTAAAATAGAAGGGCTTCCGCCGCGGCTTACCAAAACATCATGATCAGTAATTACGCCACTAACTTGGCTTTGAGGCGTGCCATTTTGGGTAATGCAAAGGTGATGAACTCCGGCCTGTAGCATTTCAAGTGCATATTCATCTACACTCAAGTTGTTTTGAGTGGTTTTTACCGGCGAGTTCATTATTTGGCTGATTGGCGCATTTAATGCGTGTATGCCCGTTGCCACTTTGGTTCTAAAATCGGTGTCGGTAACAATTCCAAGTGGGTATTCGGTTTCGCTCGTTATTATAATTGAACCCACCTTATGTGCGCTCATAAGTTTGGCTGCATTTTGAATACTCATGTCAGCAAGGCAGGTAATGGGTTTTCTATTGGCGCTAATGGTAACATTGCCCGTGTAGCTCCCTTTTTGGTTTTTAAATGATTTGTGTTGGCTCTTGATTTGCGAAAGTTGTCTTTTGCGCAAGGCAGGGCCCGAACTAAAATCTCCAAAAAAATACGCAATAAGTTTAGGCTCATTAGCCAATATTTTTCTAACATTTTGTGCAGGAATTTGTATTATCAATGCATCGGGCGATGCAAGGGCAGTGGCCTTATAGGTTTCTGCTTCCATAAGTGAACGTGCTCCAAATAGTTCGGCTTCGGCACAGTGGTCAATTAAACCTTGAGCTTTATTGCTGATTTTGATACCACCTTTTCTAATCATGTAAACATAATCAGTTGCCTTGTCACCTTCGTTAAATATAATTTCGCCGTCATCAAAATATTTGAGAGTTGCGTTATAGAGCAGCGCTTGCTGCTGTTCATGGTACAAAAAAGTAAAAGGTGGGTGTGGGGCAACAAACTCTAAAAGCCTACCCATTATGCTTTCACGTTCAAAATCTGGTTGTTTAGCCATAGGCCAAAAATATGCTCATCATTCACCATAATTTATGAGCCAAGTCATTTTTATAAGTGCAAAAGCAATAAACAAAAGATCAGTAAACGGTTACTTAAAATCCTAATATTTTATTACAGGGGTAGCGATAACCTTGCCACTAAACCAAAAAATCCTGTAAAAAACACATACGAGTTATTGAAATCGTTCACTTCTGATCAGGAACGATGGACTTCACTGTGTCTCGTATTTGTTCGAGATTCAATCGAAATGTCTTGATGCATTATTTCTCATAACCCCATTTAATTTTGTTTAAAGGGTCACGATGTTTTTTAATGGGTGCAACAAATTACCATTTTCATCCAATGGTTTTGATTAAAATTTGATAATAAGGGAGTTAAGCTACCTTGCCAATTGGGATAAGTGTTGTGGCAAACCCACAATATATAAAACCATTTACCCACTAAATATGATGAATTCATCAAGTTTAAACGGGTAAAAGCATTTCACCTTCTAGGTCATCTAAATCCATAACCTGGCCCACTTTTTCTAATATTTCTGACTTAAGTATTTTAAGCACTTGATTTTTAACATAGTGGCGGTGTACCACCAAACCTACTGATCTAAAGGGCACAGGGTTAGAAAATGCGCTTAGGTGTTTTTGGTCTTGAGTACTCATATCAATGGTAGATAATAAGGGCAATAATGTAGTGGCTTTATTAGCTTTTACAAAACGAAGTAAACTATCAATACTACCGGCCTTATATTCAAAATTTAGTTTACTTTTTAGATTTTTTTTGTGCAAATCGCAAAGCTTAATTACCTGTGTACGCATGCAGTGGCCTTCTTCGAGCAGGCAAAGGCTATTTACATCCAAGTGCTGCGATTTAATTTTTTGGCCATCATCATGCGTGGCATTAAAAAACCTAAAGGGTTCGTCATATAGTTTTACTTCTTTAATATCTGGGTCTAATACCGGAATCGAAATTATACCAATATCAAGTTCTCTTAATTTTATATTTCTAATAATTTCGGCAGTAGTTTGTTCTTTAACTTCAATGTTTAAATCCGGAAATTTTTGAGCGAAATTTTGCAAAAAAAGCGGCAGTAAAAAGGGGGCTATAGTAGGTATTACTGCCATACTTAAATTGCCTTTTACTTCGCCTTTAATTTCTTGTGTAAGCTCATTCAGTTGCTCAATTTCTTTAGTAATTGATTTTAACTGTTCAATAATTAAGTCGCCTTCATGTGTGGTTTTTACGGGTTTCTTCTTTCTATCAAAAATTTTAATGCCAATTTCATTTTCAAACCGTGAAACCATGGTGCTAAGGGTTGATTGAGAAATATAACAAAGCTCTGCGGCGGTTTCAAAGTGCTGGGTTTTGGCCACAGCCAATATGTATTTAAACTGTTGAATGTTCATCTACTGTATCAATATTGCATTCGAAAATATCGTTTTTATTGAACAAGATGTACCAATACTTTTGAACCCACAAATCAAAACATAAAGTTAAAAAACGCTTGAAATGAGAAAATTAATAGCATTATTTACCATTTCGCTACTTGCTTTTGGTTGCGGAAACGAAAAAAAAGAAAATATGACAGCAGAAAAAAAACAGAGCGGCGGATGCCCTTTTCACAACGGTGGCTCACAAACTACCACCACTAATAAGGATTGGTGGCCAAATAAGTTAGATCTAAGTGTACTTAGGCAGCATTCTCAATTATCTAACCCTATGAGTGCAGATTTTGATTACAAAGCAGCCTTTAACAGTTTAGATTATGCTGCTTTAAAAAATGATATTGAAAAAGTAATGACCACATCGCAAGATTGGTGGCCAGCTGATTGGGGCCATTACGGCGGATTGTTTATTAGAATGGCATGGCACAGCGCCGGAACCTATCGTACAGGCGATGGCAGAGGCGGATCAAGAGCTGGTCAACAACGTTTTGCCCCACTAAATAGCTGGCCCGATAATGCTAACCTTGATAAGGCTAGGCGCTTACTTTGGCCAATTAAACAGAAATACGGCGACAAAATATCATGGGCCGATCTTATGATTTTAGCCGGTAATGTAGCCCTTGAGTCAATGGGTTTTGAAACCCTAGGCTTTGGTGGCGGTAGAGAAGATGTTTGGGAGCCCAACGCTAATGTGTATTGGGGCATGGAAAAAGAGTGGTTAAGTGATGAGAAACGTTACAAAGGCGACCGAGAACTTGAAAACCCCTTGGCGGCAGTGCAAATGGGCCTTATTTACGTAAATCCTGAGGGGCCTGGGGGTAATCCTGATCCAAAGCTAGCGGCACATGATATTAGAGAAACTTTTGGCCGTATGGGTATGAATGATGAAGAAACCGTAGCCTTAATTGCTGGTGGGCATACTTTAGGTAAAACCCACGGGCAGGGCGGTGGCCAATATTTGGGCAAAGAGCCTGAGGCTGCTCCAATTGAAGAGCAAGGTTTTGGTTGGAAAAACGCATACAAATCGGGTAAAGGTGCAGATGCCAACACATCGGGTCTTGAGGTAATATGGACTAAAACACCTACTCAGTGGAGTCATGATTTTTTGGCATCACTTTTTAAATTTGAGTGGGAACTTACCGAGAGCCCATCAGGTGCCCACCAATGGGTAGCAAAAGGTGCAGATGCAGTGGTGCCTGACCCTTTTGATTCAACCAAATTTCATAAACCTACCATGCTTACTACCGATTTATCATTGAGGTTTGATCCAGTTTATGAGAAAATTTCGAAAAAGTTTATTGAGAATCCAGATGCATTTGACCATGCCTTTGCCAAAGCATGGTTTAAGCTAACACATCGAGATATGGGTCCTAAATCGCTATACTTAGGACCAGAAGTACCTAATGAAGATTTTTTGTGGCAAGACCCAATACCCGCAATAGACTATCAGGCTGTAAATGCCGCCGATATTGAAACCTTAAAAGAGAAAATACGAGCAACCGATTTAAGCATACCACAAATGGTAAGTACCGCATGGGCATCTGCTTCAACCTTTAGGGGGTCTGATAATAAGGGCGGCGCAAATGGTGCTCGGCTAAGGTTGGCCCCGCAAAAAAATTGGGAAGTAAACCAACCTAAACAATTACAAATGGTACTTGATGTTTATGCCAAAATTCAAAGTGATTTTAATGCATCTAGCGAAAGTAGACAGGTATCAATGGCCGATTTAATAATTTTGGGTGGCGCCGTGGCTATTGAGCAAGCGGCTGCTGCTACCGGTTTTAGTGTTGATGTACCTTTTGCCCCAGGCCGTGCCGATGCTACACAAGCACAAACCGATATAGAATCAATGGCTGTATTAGAACCAATGGCCGATGGTTTTAGAAACTATCAAAAAACAGAGTATACCTTATCAACTGAAGAGCTTTTGGTAGATAAAGCCCAGCTATTAGGATTAAATGCCCCTGAAATGACCGTATTATTAGGAGGCATGCGCGTGCTAAATGCCAATTATAATGGTTCAAAGCATGGCGTTTTTACCCAAAACCCGGGTACTTTAAGTAATGACTTTTTTATAAACTTACTTGATATGCAGTACACGTGGTCACCAATAGACTCTACGGGGCAGTTATTTGAAGGTAAGGATAGAAAAACAAATAAGGTGGTTTATACCGCTACCCGCGCCGACTTAATTTTTGGTTCAAATTCAGAATTAAGGGCTATTGCCGAGGTTTATGCCAGTGCCAACGCTAAACAAAAGTTTATAAATGATTTTATAGCTGCTTGGAATAAGGTAATGAACTTAGATCGTTTTGATATAAACTAACCTTTATTACAAAAGCCCAATTACCCATTAAAGCCGATGAACATTTTTTCATCGGCTTTTTACTAGAAATTACTTTCCAATATAACCAAGCCAAGGCATGGGGTTTTTTAAATTAACCGAATTTTATCCTATTTTATTTATTATTCATCGGTTTATAATATCAATTCAGCAATATTCGTACACCGATTGATTACAAGGTCGACTTTTTGTAAACAACAGATGAACACATAGGAGATGAGACTTGAACAAAAACAAAAAGCAATTCCAATACTTGTTAAAGTTGGAGTTGCAATAAGTGCAGTTGCAATAATTGTATTTTCAACTTTTTTTATAAGCAATTTATTTAACGCCAAAGATTCAAAGGCCATACCGGCCAATGCTGCCACTTTTAGCGAAACTTGTTTTTCGGTAGCTGATGGTGGTAGTGCATTATTTGAATTTAATAAATACACAGGCGGGCCCAGTAGCCCGGGTAATACAGGTATTGGATCGCCCGAGGCATCAACCTTAAATTTAATTGGTGATACCCTTTTTGTAATTGACGGAAACGCCGGGGAGTTTGGTTACGTAAACCTTAGTAATGCCACTTATACCTTATTAAATTCTGATTATACCAGCACAGTGTTAAATGGGGTAGATGGCCAAGTAACCTTTAGCGATATTGATGCCATGACAGTTGATAACAACGATGTGTTTTGGGTGGCGCATAGAGATAATAACGATACTGATCCATCATACATTGCTAAAATGAATCATAATGGTGAGTTTATTTTAAATGCCTTTGGTATTGGTGTTGATTATATAAAATTTCAAGGTCCTACCGGTTTTCCTAGTGTATTAGATGCTATGGCCTATGATCCTATTTACGAAAAACTTTATGTATGCGCCAACGATGGATCGGGTAATCCTACCTACAATAATTTAATGCAGGTAAATACCCAAACGGGGCAAGGTACGTTTGTAGGTAATTTTAATGTAGGTGATATTGAAGGTTTGGGTTTTGATGGCGAAGGCAATATGTACGCCACTACGGGTACAAGTAGCAATTCGTCGGTCAACCGAAATTCGTTTTTTAGTGTAAATAAATACACGGCTTTTGCTACAAGGGTTTTTACCTTTAGCTCAGGAACAGATTTTGAAACCTGCGATTGTATAATAGGTTATAAAAACACAATTAAAGGTACTGTGTATTATGATGCTGATGGCAATGGTTTTATAGGAAGTGGAGAGAGCGGCTATGAAGGTGTTACCGTAAATCTATACTACGATGAAAATAATAATGGAGTTTATGATGCCGGAACTGACGACTTTGTTAGAAGCGCAGTAACCGATGAGCTTGGTAGATATATTCTTTATGATGCTTACGAAACCGGTACACTAAACTATGTTGTAACCATAAACACCAGTAACCTGCCAAACGGAAGCTCACTAACAACTGATAATATTGAAACCGCTTCGTTTTCATCAGAAGGAAATACTGATTACAATAATGATTTTGGATTTAATATGCCAGCTGCCAGCTTAAACACTATTACGGGTGTGGTATATGCTGATGATAACCAAAACGCAACTTTAAACTCAGGCGAACAGGGAGTTGAAGACGTAACAGTTTATTTATATCAAGATGTTAATCAAAATGGAGTTTATGATAGTGGAACAGATCTTATTTTAACATCGGCGCAAACCGAAGCAGACGGAACCTACATTTTTACAAGGCCATTTGTTGGCGGTACTGTTTTAGAATCTTCGCAAGTAAGTTTATCAAACGGAGATGCAGAGCAAGATGGTACAGCAATGAACCTGGTAAGCTCTGATCTTGATTTAGGTGATAAAGCTGCCGGAATGCATTTTAACAATTTAAATATTCCGCAAGGAGCGGTAATCGAAAGCGCTTATCTTGAACTTACAAGTAGATCAACCGGTACATCAGCAACCACAATTACAATTACTGCTGAAGATGTTGACAACGCCAATACATTTGGAAGTGGTAGCAATGATATTACAAATCGTACTCAAACTTCAGCTTCGCAAACCTGGATAATGCCTTATTGGAATGCCGTAGACGTAGCCTATCAAAGCCCCGATATTTCGGACATTGTGCAAGAAATTGTAAACAGAAATGGTTGGGCTTCAGGCAATAGTTTAAACCTGTTAACTGATCAAACATCAGGCAGGCGTTCTGCTCAAACTCAAGATTTTAACGGCGCAACCGCACCAAAACTAGTAGTGGTTTACTCTGATCCTACTGTTACCGATAATTACCTGACATTTATTGATGAAAGTACGCTCCCAACGGCATCGGTGCTAACTACTGATAATATTGAAACGGCCACCTTTAGCAGCGGCGGCAATACCGACCCTAATAACAACTTTGGAATTTATCAAGACCAATCGGCGTTTAATACCATTACCGGAACTGTATTTAGAGATAATAATGAAGATGCCACCCTAAATAGCGGCGATGTAGGCGAGAATAGTATTACCGTTTGCCTATTTGATGATGCTAATGGAAACGAACAATATGACAGTGACATTGATGTTCTCTTGCAAGTTAAAAAAACTGAAACTGATGGCACCTACTCGTTTGAGCAGCCATACACCGGCGGAGAAGTACTTGACGCCATAAGAATAACTCAATCTCAAGATGATGCAGATGATTCGCCTGTTACTATTACGAGTACCGATATGGATATTGCTGAATCAGATGTTGCACTTCGTTTTCAAAATGTAAATGTGCCAAAAGGGGCAACAATAACCACGGCCTACATCAGTTTTACAGCTGAAGAAAACGCAACCGGCTCATACTCAACTAATATTGAAGGTATTGATGTGAATAACGCGGGGTCTTTTTCAGCAAGTCAAAATCTATCAAGACTCAATCGCACAACAGCTAATGTTACTTGGAGCGCATCTGACGCTTGGAGTATTGGGCAACCTAAAACTACCCCAAGCTTAGTTTCAATAGCACAAGAGATTGTAGATCGCGGTGGCTGGAGCAGCGGTAACAGCATGGGCTTTATTTTAAATGAAGGCACCGGTAAAAGAGCTGCAGAATCTTACAACGGCAATCCAAATGCCGCACCGCAGCTTGTAATTGGCTATGCAGTAGCTACCGAAAACTATGTGGTGATTATTAAAGAAAGCAACTTGCCAAACGGCTACCAACTTACTACCGATAATCTTGAAACAGCCACATTTGATACCGGTGGAAACACAGATCCAGATAATGATTTTGGATATAAGCTTAATACATCAGGCTTAAACATAATAAGCGGTACTGTATTTAACGATAATGACAGAGACGGAACAAAAGGTGGCGGAGAAAGCGGTATTTCAAGCTCTCAAATACAATTGTATTCAGATTTAAACTGCAACGGAGTAATTGATCCGGGCGAGCCACAAATAGCAAATACTACTACCAACGCAAGTGGTGATTACAGCTTTAATCTAGCATTTAACAAATCGGTTGAATATAGGGTGAGCCAAAGCAGAGACGATGTAGATGAAAATCCAATTGAAACTAATGATATTGACCTTGACTTTGCGCAAAGTGTAGTGGGAGTTAGGTTTAATAATATAAATATTCAGCAAGGAGCCACTATTGCAAATGCATATATCGAATTTACATCAGAGTTTACCAAAACAGGTACCTACTCATTTTCGGTTGAAGGTGTAGATGCTGATAACATAGGTATATTTTCAACAGGTCAAAATATGGGGGCATTGTCAAGAACTTCAGCTTCGGCAATAATGAGTGGCAACGAAACCTGGCAAGTTGGTAATAAATATAATTCACCAGCGCTAACAAGCATTGTGCAAGAGATTGTTGACCGAAGCGGCTGGAACGCCAATAACTCAATGGCATTTGTATTTAATACCGGTACCGGCGATAGAGATGCTGAAAGCTTTGATGGAAGCCAAGGTAATGCACCAAAATTGGTAATCGAATTTGCCCCAACTAACACATGTTATGTAATAAAATATCCTACCGAGGATATAGCACAAAACGAAAACCTTACCACTTCAGCCACACAAACCGCAAGCTTTACATCAACAGGAAACACCGATGCAAATAATGATTTTGGTCTTTTTGTAGATGCGCTTCCGGTAGATCTTTTATCATTTACAGGCAATTGGGCAGGCAATGCTATATCACTTGATTGGACCACCGGCACCGAAATAAACAACGATTATTTTGATGTGCAATGGAGCCCTGATGGTGTAAACTTTGAATCTATTGGTACGGTAAAAGGGTACGGAAACACTTTAGAAGAAGTGAACTACAACTATATACATTCAAACCCCGGTAGCACCAATTATTACAGGCTAAAACAAAATGATTTTGACGGAGCCTTCGAGTATTCGCCGGTAATTATTGTAAAAGGCGAAATAAGCACTCAAATTGAGGTGAGTGCCAGCCCAAACCCGTTTGTAAACGAATTTTCATTAATAATTGAGTCATCGATAAATGATGAGGCTAAAATTGAAATTGCTACCATAAACGGCATAAGCGTTTACTCACAAAGCCATAATTTATTTGCGGGTAGCCAAAGCATTAAAATTCAGCAGGCTGCTCAGTTTAATAATGGTGCCTATATAGTAATTATAAAAACAAGCCAAAAAACACAAACGCTTAAAATCATAAAGCAGTAAGGTAATAACAGAACTTATAAGGCTAAGTATCTTTGCGATTATGAAAGCAAAGTACTTAGCCTTTTTTATTTTGACAGCTGGCCTAGCAGGCTGTTTTAGCAAAAAAAAAGTAAACGAGAATAGGGATAATGAAAACAGTAAATGGCCCGAAGAAATTCTATACCGTGAGCTAAATATCGGATTTTATAACCTAGAAAACCTGTTTGATACCATAAATGATCCTACCATAAATGACGATGAATTTTTGCCAAGTGCCAAAAAGCAATATACATCAAAACGATATTTAGAAAAATTAGAACACCTTGCAAAGGTTGTAGCTGAATTTAAACCCGCCGTACTTGGCGTATGCGAGGTTGAAAACAAGGCGGTTTTAATTGATTTATGCGCCACGCTTACTAAAAACTACGAACTCGAATACTTAGTGGCACACCATAATTCGCCCGACAAGCGCGGTATTGATGTAGCCTTCATATATTTAAAAAATGAGTTTGAACTTGTAGAGCTAAAAGCCTACCCTGTTAAATTGCAAAACTCAGCTGATTTTATTACCCGAGATATAGTAAGGCTTGGTTTAAAAACAGAGTTAGATACGTTTTATTTTTTTGGAAACCACTGGCCATCTCGTGGCGGTGGGCAGCAGGCATCAGAGCCAAAACGCATGGCTGCTGCCTTTACACTAAAAAAAGCGGTTTACGATTTACAAAAAATAAAGCCAAAAGCTAATATTTTTATAATGGGTGATTTTAACGATGAGCCGTTTAATAATAGCATAGCTAACGCATTTAAAGCCGATAGTGTTTTAAATGCAACAACCAAGTTTTTTAATACATCATATCATTTAATTAGTAAGGGGCAAGGCACCTATAACTACAAGGGTAATTGGAATGTGCTTGATCAAATTATAGTGAGCCGTAATTTGGTAAATGATAAAATAAAAAACGGTGCTGAGCTATTAACGCCTGAAGCCCAAGTGGTGAAAAAAGATTTTATGCTTTATCAAACACGTAGTGGGCTAAAAGTGCCTAGTCGAAGCTATGGTGGACCAAATTATTACGGCGGTTATAGCGATCACTTACCAACGTTTATTACGGTACACTTTTACAAGGGTGAGTTAGCTTGTGTTTGGTAAAAAGTACGTGTTTGCTCTTATTTTGTTTCTTTTGTTCTAATTATAATTTAAAATCATGAAAAAGTTTGCCCTTCTGTTTTTTTCTTTGGCATTTATACAAATGGCATTTGCTAAAACTACCGTTACAGGTAGCGTAAAAGGTTTACGCTCAGGCCAAGCGGTTATAAGTTTTAGGCACCCCATTACCATGCAAGAATCAAGTTGGAAAGCCGAAATAAACAAAGGTAAGTTTAGCATAAGCCCCAGCATTGAAAAACCAATGTTTGCAAACCTTGAAATTGAAGATGAGTTTACATCAATTTACATAGTGCCAAATCAGAACTTAAGGGTAAGCCTAAATTATAAAGAGTTTGACGAATCGATTGAATACAGCGGAGATTATGCCGCCGAAAACAACTTTTTAAAAACTTACTTTTTAGCGTTTGAAGATGAAGGCAAAAACCCTACGAGAAACTGGTATGGCGATTTAGAGAGTGCCGAGTTTAAGGAAAAGCATACCGAAAGGCTTGCTGCAAAACTTAAATTAATTGATGATTTTAATGCCAAAACCACATTAAACGATGTGTTTGTGGGCCACTGGAAAAATAATAACACCTATAATACCTACGGTACTTTATTATACTACCCAAGTATTAAAGCGTATTATGCCAAAAAACCAAGGGCTGAGGTGGTACACCAGGGCTATTATGATTTTTTAAACGATTGCGATTTTAATAACGAGCAGTATCTTGATCAAGATGGGTATTTATTTTTTATGGGTCAGTATTTAAGTCATAAAATGGCCGAACTACAAACCAATACAAGTGGTGGCTATAGTGCCGAAAATGAATTTTTTATGGCACAAATGATTTATAAAGGCAAATGCAGATCGGCGGCTCAGGCCAGCATATTGAGAAATGCCCTTAGCCGTATTGAGCTTAAAAAAATTGATCCTTATTGGCAAGATTTTATTGCAGAATGCGAGCCTGCTGTGGCTGAAGCTATGCAATTAAAATATGATAAGGTGGTAAACCTACAACCGGGTAAAAAAGCACCACAATTTACCTTAGTAGATATTGAAGGAAACAATGTAAATCTTAGTGATTTTAAAGGTAAAGTTGTTTACATAGATTTTTGGGCAAGCTGGTGTGGCCCATGCATGCAACAGGTGCCTTATGCCAAAGAGCTGCAAACCCAATATGTCGATAATAGTAACATGGTGTTTTTATATATATCAGTTGATGATGATGGCAAGGCATGGAAAAAAGCAGTTGCTGAGAAAGAACTCAAAGGCGTACATGTTTGGGCAAAAGGTTTTAAGCATACCACTCCACAGAGTTATAATATTACAGGAATACCTACTTATTATATTATTGGTAAAAATGGTGATATTTATAAAAATAATGCACCTAGGCCAAGCAGTGGAGCGGTATTAAAAGATTTACTAAATAAGGCCCTAGCAGAGTAGAGCTATTGTTTTTTACGTTTTAGTAAAAGCTTAACTTTTCGAGCAGGTAGGGTAGCGGCCTTTTGCAAGGTATTGCGCAAGGCTTGTTTTACTAAAGGCCCTGCCTTAAAATCAGGATCGTTTAAATTGCCATTTACAGGTACGCTTACTTCAAGCACATTGTCTTTATCAGTTAATGCTTTAATGCCGGCTTTTACGGGTAATTTAAGGGCATCGTCATGTCTTTCTTTTTTACCAAGCTCAAGCGCACTAATCATCAAATAATTATCGGTTTTTAAAATATTATCTTTTACTATAATACTAGTTTCAAGATTTAAAAAGCCCGAATCTACTCTGTGGCCAATATAGCTATAGGTGTAGGGGCTAAGTGTTTTCATATCAAAACCAGCAATTGAAACATCAATGCTTAAATCTTCTTTTACATGCGGATATAAAATTAGCCTTGAATTTAAGGCAGAACTTGAGTTGAGTAATGCGCTAATTTGTAGCATTACGCTATCTTTTTCAAAGTAAAAATCATGTGTGGTAAGTGTGGTATTTTCTAAATGACACTTAAATGTTTGAGCCGGCACATGGTCATAAAAATTAAAATCTCCTTGGGCCACATTTATCGAATCAACATGAATATTATTAGCTCTGTAGTGGTCAATTGTATTTCTGATATCATCTACAAGTTCATGCAAATAATTACTGGGTTTTTCTCCTAATTTTTCAATGGCTTGCTGTGTACCAGCGGTATCAAGCGTTTTATGGTTTTGCTTTACTAACGATTCAAAGTTGTGTCCGTCTATATAAACATGAAAATCACCATAGGGCGCTTCCATTATTATATTTCTAATTTCGTAAAGGTCTTTTGCCGGGTTTATCGAATCTATTGCAAAAGCTAATGTGTTAAAGCCAAATAGCTTTTCGTTTTTAACATTAATGTAGGCAAAATCGTTGATTTTAAGTTTACCTAAAACATCAATATTTGCGGGGTGCTGTATAGTACTTTTTAGCGTTAAGTTGGTATTAGCTACGCCCAAAATTGATTTAAAGTTTAAACTATTGGCAATAAAGGGTTCTACCAAATTAAATCCAAAT
>JBMYOR010000009.1:0-19743 GCA_049599535.1 Bacteroidia bacterium
TCAATGATGGCCGCCACAAGCTGTTCTTTAATGATCCTATCTTCTATAGGGTTCATTTGTTTTGGGTCAGACAGTGTATCATACAAAGCCGTATCAAATGCCGTCATTAGTTTCCATCGCTCGCCTGGAGTGCGCCTGTTTTGTCCCTTTTCTGCAGGAACTCGCAACAGAGGAGTGTTTTTGGTAAAGTCAAAAGGTTCGTCAAGTATTTCGCCATAAAACCCTTCAACTTCGTTTAATCGTTTGTATAAAATCTCTACCGCCTTAAAGTAAAATTCAAGATCTTTTGATTTTAACTCATCGTCAAGCAGAAATCTATATTTTTCGAGTTTATCAATATCCTTTTGTAAAAAATACTGCTTGTTGTAATCAAGTACTTCTATGTAATTGTCAAAGGTTTTTGAAGATATATCGTCGTTTACCACATTATTGGTGTAATGAATGTTGTTTAAAACATTCAACATAATTTCTGATAAAATATCTTCATCTTCAAGCGCACTTACTTTTGGTATTTGCGGCGAGTTTACTTTACTGGCATATGCCCAAACAGCGAATAAGAGTATTGGAATTAAAACGGGGATTATATATTTTTTCTTCATGAACTTGTTATTCAAACCAATTCGTATTTAAGACAAACTAAACGCAATTTTTTGTAAATGGGTTGTTAAATGATGCAAACGGTATTTTCTACTTTGGTAAGGCATTATAAGTGCGGCCATCAAAACTAACAAATTGTTGCATGCAATTGGCTGTTAGGCACGAATGTACGGGCAACACACCAATACAATCACCTATATTGTATTGCTCAAATACGGGTTTAGTTACATTTAATATGCCGTGTTCTTGACTAATAGATATCAGTTCACAATTGCTTAAGCTATGGCTCCATCCGTTTTCATTTAAGTGTACCATTTTTCCATAAATGGTTTGGCCTTTGTGGTTTAGCATACTGTCTTTAGAAAAATGAACTGCGCCTCCATGTATAACCAATTGTTGGTTTGTACTATGTATTTCAATTATTGGGCAGGCCATACAAACAGCTATGGCGCTTTCGAAACATGAATCGAAACCAACTTGCATTAAATCATTAAAAACAAAATTACCTGCGGTAATATGGGTAATTCCGTTAAAGTTTTGAGCTACCGAACAGCCAGGTGTATCGCCAAAGAACACATTGCAGTTAAGCCCAAGTTCACTTTTTAAATGGGTTATTTTTTCTATCACTTCTTCGTGCAACTGCAAAATTTCAATCCAGCCATTATATGTTGCTCCATTGTGAATATAAAGGCCACCAAAAGTTAAGTTGGTTTGTTTTTCAATTTCTAATACAAGCGATTTAACTCTTTCGGGTTGATTTATATCGATACCTGTTCTGCCGTACTCGGGGTCAATGTCAATCACCACGTTTACTTTAACTCCATCAAGGGCATGTAAATGGTTTTTGCACGAGACGTTTATGCTTAATTGCGTTTTTTGGCAAAGGCTAGCAATTAAATGGTTCTGACTTTTTATTGGCGGCATGGCCAAATGGATTCTGCTAAAACCATTATCAGCAAAATATTGAGCCATTTTTAATGATGATACCGTAATACCATCAATGCCTTCATTAGCTATTAATTTACCTACACTAGCCGATTGATGTGTTTTAAAATGCGGAAACAGTTTTAGCCCATTACTACTGCATTTTTTTTTCATGCGTTTTACATTTTGCTCTACTGTTTTAGTATTGAGCAAAAGGGTAGGGGCAGTTAAGTTTTTAGTTAGATTGGCCAACGGGTAATTTTAAAACAACAAACGATTCAATAAAAAGCAAAAAGAAGCCGTAAAAAATAAATCGAGCAAAATTTTGCATGCCCATACTGCCTGGGGCAAACATGGCCATGTACATTTCTCTTTTTTTGGTAAGTTCTTCGCCTTCAAGCTCGTTGGCAAATTGTTCAATATTTAGGTTGGTGGCATACTCTTGCCAGCCCGTATTTACAAAATGGTAAAATAAAGAGGTAAGCGCAAGGATTAAAATTCCGCTGGCAAGCAAAGTAATTCCTGCCGATATAGCCAAGGTTGAATAATTTATATTGCTTGGTTTAAGGGTTCGTTTTTTAGCTGTTAAGGCCAAAAACAAACCAATAATAATTACGGCAAAGTTGGATATGTTAATAGATAAACTTAAGTATTTTAGGTTATTGCTTTGTATACCAGTTTGATACTCAATTACCCACCAAACAAACATGGCAAAGGCCATCCAAAAACCATATTTTAATTCAACTTTAACTTCCATTATTTCAAATTAATGCAGGTACAAAGTAAATTCTTTGCTTACGCTTAACAATCATTAAGAGGTAATTATGAATTATGATTTGTGTAAAAACAGCATAAACCTACTTTTGCCGTAGTGATTAAGTCAGCAATACATAAATTTATATCAGTGGCCTTGGTGCCATTAGTATTGGCTGCATCAATTACGTGGGTTGCTGAAAAACACGAGTGTTTAACTGATTGCCATAATCAACAAGTTGCGCAACTAGAAAAATCTTGTTGCACACAGCAAGCAAGCACGGTAAACCATAAGTCAGATTTAAGAGCAAGTTGTTGCGAAACCGACCAGTTATGTATTGACAAGGGGTGTTGTGTAAATGAGAATTTGGTGGTTGATAAAACCATTGATGAAGTTGAAAATATTGCTATTGAGCGAGATAAAAATGGTGACGTGAAAAGATTTATTCCGCCTAATAAAGATGGAAATTCAAGTATTAGAAATACTAACCTGAATTATGATCATAAAATACAAATAATCAAAACCAATAAAGAAGCTTTTGATTTTATAAAAGAAGAAGTGTTAGATGCAAAACGATTAATGGATCTTGGAGCTGAGAAGTCAAGTGAGTTAGTAAATGCTATTGAGCAAGTTATGAGTCATCCAATAGATTCATTTACATCTACCTCAAACAAAATTTCAATTCAATTAAAGGAACTAATTAAATTAAAAATACTTAGCGAACTTCAGGAGCACGATCTTAGTACCTGTATTAACAATATTTGGATTCAAAAGAATACAGGAGATAATGTACATTTTATCATATCCTTAAAAAAGAATGAATTTGCTGTAAGAGATGCACTTTATGATGTAATGGCTGATTACATGGGTAAAGAAATATCTGAAAGACATCAAGTGTTATTTACATTTATATCTCTTGATCAGGAAGATAAATTGTTTTTTGAAAATATAGCTAAGGTTTATGGCGAATCAACATCTGAATCAGGCTCAGCACAATCATAATTTTTACCAAAAAATTCAAGAAGAGTGGCCTTATGACTATCCTGATTGGAAAGTAACCGTACTTTTTTACATTGCTTTACATTGTGTAGATGCAGTGGCAGAGTTAAATGGTATGAAAAACTATCACACCCATAAAGATAGAAATACTTTTGTGAGTTCTAATAATTGTACTCTTAGTAGAAATGCAAAAGGAAAATACAGAAGATTGCTTTCTAATTCAATTTCATCAAGATATTCTGGTTTTATTGATCAAAGCTCTTTTGAAACTATACAAGAAAACAATCATACCGATTGCCTTCAATGGTTAGGCGTTATTAAAGACGAACTAGATACTGAGTGTAATACCCACAATCACACTCATTCTTACGTTACTGCTGCTTCAGCTTAGTAATCAATTCGCTTATAAGTTAACCTATTAATCAATTGATCACCTAAGTATTGATCAGTTGTGTTATGTATTGCGCTGTATCCCCTTTTTTAGCGCCTATTCGTATAAAATCTTTGTGCCGTCACTCATAGAATTTGATCTTGGGATCACAAAAATCAACATTTCACAAAATTGTTAATTCAGCACTGGTAACTCTCAGTACCGGTGCTGCTTTGTTTGCAACCGGCAAAGCTCATCAGCTATTAAGCTTAAAAAAGAATTTAAAAGTTGATTTTGGTAAATTTTTAGAACCTGATGCAAACTGCATAGCATTTTAGTACCTGTTTCAATTGTTATTACAAACCCTACTGATCATCGGCTTTGTACTAAAAACTTATATGTAAGTGTTGGAGCGCGAAATGTTGAACCAATAATACAAGATCAACCTGCAAACGTGGTGGTAGAACTAGTGTTAAGTTAAGTATTAATTGACGGATAAAGTCGTTTTAATTTTATCCTTGATTCCTTGGTTGTAAATTGCCAATTAATCTTATTACCTTTTTTATTTCTATGATTTTGCCAAGCTTGCACTTGATCTTTGATTTCCTCGATAGTTGATATATGTCTGTTTAAACATTGCCCGCTTAAAACATGTAATTCTATTTCTGCCATATTTAGCCAGCTTCCGTGTTTAGGCGTGTATACGAACTCGAACCTATCCAATATTCTTTTAGCCTCTGCTGGGACAAAAGTTTCGTAAAAGGCTGATGCTGCATGGGTCTTAAAATTATCCATTACCAGTGTAATTTTGTTCGCTTTCGGATAAAGTTCATCAGCTATCCGCTTGACAAATTTGGCCCAATCTTTTTTCGTTTTGAAATTTGTCACCTCTGTCATTCGGCTTCCCTTTAAAGGTTCATTTGCCATAAAAATATTTACCATTCCGTGCCTAACGTACTCATAATCAATCTTTGCTTCCTGCCCTGGCTTCATTGGAATTGCTGACCTTGCATCAGAGATTAATTGTTTTGGAGATTCATCCATGCACACAACCGGATTACCTTCATCATATGGCCGCTTATAGACATCGAGTACTTTTTCCATATTAGCTACAAAATCACTATTAGATTTTGGTGGAATTATCCACCCTTTTGTTTTCCAAGGCTTAAGTTCATTTTTTTTAGAACGTTGCCCACAGAAACGTAGGAAATGCTGTCTACATATTGTAACTCAACCATTTTGTCTGCCAATAGCCGCAAAGACCACTTGGCAAAACCAGACGGCGGTTCGCTACAGCATAATTTAACCAGCTTTGCCTCTACGTCCCCATCAATTTTCACATCATAAATGCGTGAACTTGGCCGTCGTTCCAGAACAGCTTCAAACCCTTCTTCGATAAACCTTTTCTTCACGCGGTCAATAGTTCGCGTACCAATTTTCAGCACCCTGCTTATTTGTTCATTGGTGACTTTATCCGAATATTCGCCTTCGTCACAGTTCAACAAAATATAGGCCCCACGAAACGTCTGTGTAGTATGGGAGCCTTTACTAATAATTTTCCTCAATTCATTAACCTCGTCTTGACTCAACTTAACGGTGTATCGTATCATTTTTTTTGGTAAAGATACAAGCTATTACACGTCATTATACATTTAACTTAACACTAGTTCAACATCGTAGCTTCCATCAGAACCATAGGTGTAAGATGGAGAAGACATTGAAGAAGTACCCATCATATCGCCAAAGTCCCAAGCGTAAGAATTTGCATTGCTGCTTACATTATTAAAGCTCATGCTCTCATTATCACAAACATTGTTTGCGGTAAATCTTGCAGAAGGTATTGTAAATGCTTGAACCGTTTTGGTTACAGAGTCTTTACATCCAGCATTAGTGGTGGCTACCATTTTTACAGTATAATAACCAGAGTTACCATACACCACGCTGGTTTGTCGGGTATTGGCGGTAGTGTTATTGCCAAAGTCCCAGTCGTAATTAGAAATACTACCTGAGCTTACAGTACTGCTATTACTAAATTTAACTGAATCGTATGCGCAGGCATTTGTAAAGCTAAATGCGGCACTTGGATTTGGGCTTACGGTAAGTTGTTTTGTAATTGTATCTATACAACTTCTGCTGTCTTCAACAATCATTCTTACATTATAAGATCCGCTATTGCTGTAAGTATTGGTAGGGTTTTTCAAAGTAGAAGTACCGCCATCGCCAAATGTCCAGCTAAAACTGCTTAAGGTAGTACTGGTTTGAGCTTGCGAAGTATTGGTAAACTGCATTAAGTTGCCCTGACACGATGCATTGTTGCTAAAGTTGGCTACAGGTTGGCTATAAACCGTAACTGACTTGGTGGCCGTATCTTTTGTGCTGTTTGCCAATTCAATAATTAACTCAACTGTGTATGAGCCTGGCTTATCGTATTTATGACTTGGGTTGCTATTTGTAGTTAACACTTCGCTGTTGCCATCGCCATAGTTCCAATAGTATTTACTTACTACTCCGCAGGCTACCGATGTGGCATTTGTAAAGGTTATGCTATTGTGCACACAATCGTTGCTAAAAGTAAAATCGGCCAATGGCTGTGTGGCTACTGATGTTTGCGCACTGCTTGAATCTTTACAACCCTTATTTGTAGTAACCACAAGGCTTACTGTGTACGTGCCTGAATTGGCATATACGTGTATTGGTGTTTGGTCAGTTGATGTATTTCCATCTCCAAAATACCATTGGTAAGTTAAGCCAGCACCAGTAGAGTTATTGGTAACTGACATGGTATCGCCATAACACATGTTGGTAACCGCAAATGATGAAGTTGGTAAAGGATTTACCGTAACTGATTTTGAAACCGAATCTTCACATCCGTTTGCTGTACTTGTAGCTTTAAGCTTAACAGTATATGTGCCAGCAGCGCTATAAGTATTATTAGGGTTGCTCAGTGATGAACTATTTCCATCATCAAAATCCCAACTACTGTTATAGGTGCCGCTTGTAATGTTTGTGCTATTGGTAAAATTAGTAGTATTGGTATAGCACTCTTCAGTAGCTGTAAAATCAGGATTAGGTGTAGGGTATATGGTGGTTGTAATTGTAGTAGTATCCTTACATCCATTATTTGATGTAGCAATTAATTCAACATTATAATTACCATCATTTGAGTAGGTAAGGCTAGGGTTAGTACTTGTAGATGTATTGGTATTATCGCCAAAGTTCCAAGCATAGCTTAATGTTCCATACGCTACTGTTGATGCGTTGGTAAAATCTGATTGGGTGTGGTGACACTCATTATCATTAGTAAAGCTTGCCATTGGTTTTGGGTGGGTAATGGCATTGCCATACATTGTATCAACACAACCACTATCAGTAGCAATTGCCAACCTAACATTAAAAGTGTCAAATACGCCATAATCATAATCGGGGTTTTGCATTGTACTGCCATTCCCGTCACCAAACATCCAGTTCCAGTTGGTTACTTTACCCAATGCTACGTTAGATCCATCTTTAAATTCACTGGTTTCGTACTCGCATTGTTCAGCCACGGTATAAGCCGCGTTAGGGTTAGGGTTGGTAAAGTAAGCGTGATCCATTGAGTCGTTGGTATGGTCAGCATCTCTAAAATAGGTTACATATACATTTAGGTTATGCGTGCCAGGGTTGCCTGCATTTACAAGGCTATCAAAAGCTACTTCGGCTTCCATTCCATTGCCAAATACCATACCTGATGGTACCGCAAGGGTGTCAACCACGGTAGCGGTGCCTTCTACATAAGTAACAAGTAGGGTGTCGCCTTCAACAAATGAGCTTAAACCCACATTTGTGATTTCGAATTTTACTGAGTCTAAATCACCTGTGCTTCGGCAAGCGTTTAAAGGATATAGTACACTAGATATACTAATATCTTTACTGATTTCGTCGGCACCTATATCAGGCATGTTGGCATCTCTCATTTCGCCGTCAAGGTCTGTGCTAATGCCAAGGTTTTCTCCGGCATTCATTAGATATGGCGAACTAGCGTGGTAATCGTCGGTACTTACTAAATACGGGTTTTCTGAAACCGAATTTTGGTTGTAGCCAGACTGCCCACTTTGCCAAGCCGCTAAGCTTGAATAGGTGCTTGATGAGTAAACTCTAAATGTGGTAGGTGCATAATAGTTGTTGTGGTTTATACTACCGCTTGCCAAGTTACCGCTTGAAATGTACATGAGATAACCATTGCCTGCCGCGTAAATATTATTGTTTTTAGCCTGAGAGTTGTCATTATCGAACATGTAAATACCTGCGCCAAATGTGCTTGTACTTAGTGTTGTAGTAACAATTGTATTGTTCCAATACATGTTTCTATCAGAACGGTAACCATAAATGCCAGGATAAGAACTAAAGTTATTATTTGATAAGTAAATGTGATTGTTGTAAACCCAAGAGCTATCACTAGTACTACCGTTGTAGTTATTATAGTAATTATAAATGCCGTAGTACTTACTTTCAATTTGGTTATTAAAAATTTGGGTGCGCTGATTGTAATATATATACATAGCGTAACCAAATGTGTTTCTAAAAGGCTCAATGATGTTGCCGCTGTATTCGCAAACTTCTCTACCGTAAGTATAAACAGGGTAGTAGTACTGTTGGGTAAAAGTATTGTTGCTAACTACCAGGCCTTCAGATGTAGTAAAAGTACTTGGGCCATAAATTGATATGCCCCTATAACCACCCGATATATTACAATTGCTTATGGTTAAATGCTCGGCAGCATAACCTGTGCTATACACGGTTGAAGCTGAGCCCGATGCCGCTATCACGGCAGTATTGCTGTTTGTGGTAGACTCTGATGCCATTAACTCGCAATTGTCTATTGTTATATAATCAGCATTATTGCCCAACCAAAACACGGTACCACTTATGTTATCGGTATTCATGTTTTTAATGGTCATGTTTTTAAATGTAAAGTAATCGGCTCCATCAAGCGTAATGGTAGCAAAGCTGCTTGTGCTGCCGGGGTTCCAAATTACTTTGCTTTTGTTTTCGCCCATTATGGTTACGGTATTAGTGCTATTTATAGTACTGTTTTCGCTAAGGGCAAGCGACTCGTTATAGGTGCCTTCTTTCAAAAGCACTACAGTTGGGCCGTAAACACCGCAATTAAGTCTGTTAATGGCGCCATTAATTGTTAAGAAATCACCGTTGCCATTAGGATCAACTGTAATGGTATCTTTTACGCCAGTACATTTTGTAACACAAATAGCATCAGCAGCATCGCTGGTTTTGTTAATTATGGTATCAGCTGAAACACAAATGTTGAAAGTTGAACTGGTGTTAACATTCCAAGGTACGGTAAAGGCAAACAGGGTATCGGCTCCAACTGGTAAAAACAAAAAGTCAATTGTGTCTTCAACAGGTGTGCCGTTATTTATTGTATATGATACATGAGCAGTTTCGCCTTTAAGGTTTCGTAAGCCACGGTTTTGAAATGTAGCCTTAATGGTATTGTTTCCTAACATTACAACGCCAGGGCTGTCAATAGCGGCCACATCAATATCGTAAAGTGGAATCCAAAAATCATCAGCTCCAATGTCAACAGTAACGTCAGGGCTAGTAGGTCTTGGGTTGCCATCAACATCCATAGGCCAAGTGGTAGTATTGTCTCCTTTGTTGTTAATATTATCGCTAAATGAGTGCAGGTCGTTTTCTGAAATAAATCCAGGGTCAACTTCTAATGCATTTTGATTATAGCTTGATTGAGCACTCGACAACGACGATACCGAGCTGTATAAAGATCCGTCCCAGTAAATGTGATTTGAAGAATTAGGTGCGTAGTAAGCATTGTAATCAATATCGCCGGCATTCCAATTACTTCCTATTTTATAAAAAGAATATCCACCGCCAGTACTGGCAATTGCATTGTTTTTAATAATACAGTAATCATCATAATAGCTTCTAAATGCAGGGTAGGTTGATGAAGAACTTGTATGATCGCACCAAACACTATTGTGTATGAAACTTACTTCATCATTTGAATAAGAATAAATTCCATACTGAACTGTAGTGTTTGATAAGTTACTTACCATATTGTTTACCACGGCACTGGTATCGCTGGTTGCGGCATTTTCGTAATAAAGCGCCAAGCCATATTGCCCAGATTTAAAGTGGTTGTTCATTACAGAGTTACCTGATCCATAATAACTGTAAAATGCTCTACCGCTGGTGTTGTTTAATGAGTCAACATCATTGCCTTTAATTAGGTTGTTACCAGGGTAGTATAAATAAATACCATAATAATAGGCATTTCTAATAGTATTGTTTTCAATGGTATTATTTTCAGCACGGCTTGATGTGGAATTACCCCTTATTGCAATACCGTAATAGCCACCAGTAATTCTGTTGTTTGAAAATGTACAACCATTGGCATTATTGCCTGATGATGTAAGCGATGTAGCTGAGCTACTTGCTACAATACCGGCGCATGTGGTTGATGTATAATCAACAGCATTAATATTACAATTGGTAATGGTATTTGAATCTGCCGCATTGTAAAGATGCACCGCCCAGCCATAAGTTGGACCAACGGCCTCAATAGTTAAGCTATCGAAAACAAAATGCTTTGCACCGTTTAATACAAGGGTTCTAAAATCAGGATAAGAAGAGTAAGCGCTTGTAAGCACTGCATTTTGGCTTTCTCCAACAAAGCGTATGGTATTTGTTGCGCTCGCACCATTTACAGGCCCAAACTCTACTTGCTCGTTGTAAGTTCCGTTTTTAACCAGAATAGTAAGTGCTGATGACACACCGGCGCATGATAAGTAGTTGGCTGCATCTTGAAAAGTTTCGAAGTCTCCATTTCCGCCACCATCAAGTACAAGATTGCTAACCCCTGTTACACATAAATCTTGGCAATATTCTTCGTTTAGTGTATCGGGATCTTCTGCTTTAAATTGTTTGGTAAAGTTTATACAAACCTGTTGATAGGCATTTGTACCACTGTGTGTGTATGGCACCGTAAAATCGAAATCAACCGTACCACCAGGAGCAATAGCGCCCAAAATGACCGTATCTTTTACAGTGGTAGAGCCAATAGTGTACTCAAGGTAAACCGAGTCTGAGCTGGTCCATGATTTTATACCGTTATTTTTAAGCTGTGCCGAAATGGTATTTGAGCCCACTATTAGTGGCTGAGTAATAATAGCCACTACATCGGCATCATAATCTGGTAAATAGTATTCAGAGCATCCAATATCAAAAGTTGCATCAGGTACTGCTGGCCTTGGGTTTCCTTCAAAATCTGAGTTAAATCTCAAAACGTTATCACCTTTATTATTTAAGTTAATGCTCTCTGACCTAAGGTCGGTAGTTGAAAAATACTGTGGGTCAACTTCAATTGAATTGGAGCCTTGGCTTGATCCTGTAGCATAGGCACTAACACTAGAATATGATGAGCCGTTGTAATACAAATGACTTGATGAGCTTGGCGCATAAAAGTTGTTATAGTCTAAATCAGGTCTTGATCCATAATAAAACTGAAACGAGTATCCGCCATTTGGACGAGAAACGGAGTTGTTTCTTACAAAAGCGTCATCGCAGTAATAGAGTTCTAATGATGCATAGCTTGAGCTGTTGTAGCTACTTGCTGTATAAATACTATTGCCAATAAAATAGCATCTATCGTTATAGCCCAAATACACGGTGTTGGCAGATGTGTATGTACCGCCAATAAGCATATTGTTTACAAAGTAGCTGGTGTCGTTTGTTGTGCCGTATTGATTATTATAGTATGAGTACAATACATTTCTTGGTGCCGTAATTTTATTACTGGCAATTGAATCGCTAAAGCCGTAATAGTGCATAAGACCATAGGCCGATGTAGAATATGAGCCTGATGTTCTAACACTTATAGTATTACCTACAATTTTTGAATTAGCACTATAGTAGCTGTAAAATGGATAGTAATATGAGTTTTGGAATGTATTGTTCAAAAACTGGTTGCCAATAATCTGACTTGATGATCCACCACCATTAATTCTTGCACCATAATAGCCACCGCCGTTAAAAACATTGTTTTCAAACAGATTGTAGTTTCCATTGTTTCCGTATGATGAGTACGAAGTTTTACTGGCTGAGAATACTAAAGTTTCGCTATAATATGATGTGTTTTGAGTAGCCGAAAGATTACAATTTTTAATTGTGTTATGGTCTGATTCATTAGTAAAAAATAATGCAGCGCCATATGATGCTCCTTTTGCTTCAATATCAATTCCGTCAAAAATTATGTAATCGGCGCCATCAAACAGTACGGTAATCCAATTTGTTGTGCTATTACCAGTGTTTGATATTAAAACCTGTCCGTTACCAGCATTAACAAATGAGATGGTAGCATCGGCCCCGGCGCCATTAATCTCGGTTAATTCTAATTGCTCGGTATAAGTACCGGGTTCTACTTCAAAGGTTATGTGGCCCGCTACACCACAACCATTTAGGCTGGCAATTGCATCTTCAAAAGTTTTAAAATCGCCATTACCTGTAGCGTCTATTGAGTAGGTTCCGCTGCTACCCACGCAAGGTGTAATACACTCTTGATCAACTAGGTCAGGGTCTCCAACTATTCCGCTATCAATTGATGCGCATAGGGTAAATGAAGTGTCAGCTGAAACTGCAAGTTTAGTATTAAAATAGAATGTAGTTTCTTGCCCCTTTAAAAGGTTACTTATTAAGATAGAATCAATAGTAGGGGTTTCGTTTCCACGAGCATAAGATACGTACGCAGTGTCAGATGTTATATCATTTAACCCTGTGTTTCTTACCGTAATGGCAATAGTGTTATTTCCTTTTGCCATTACGCTAGGGGTTACCTCCATTATATCTAAATCGTAAGGTGGTAGGTAATAATCATCAGAGCCAATATCATATTTAGTATCAGGGCTAGTAGGCCTTGAGTCTCCATCAAAATCAACAGGCACCCTTATTAGGTTAACCCCTTGGTTGTTTAAGTTGGGTGATAAGGTGCTGAGGTTGGTGCTTGAATTGTATTGAGGGTCGGTACTAATAGATGATGTATTAATGGCAGGGTATGATAATTGCCACGCTGCGAGGTCAGATCGAGCGCCTGCATAGTAAGCCATGTTGGTAGCATTAGGGGCATAATAATTATTATAATCAATTGCGCCAGTCGCTATGCCTGATGTTGATGTTAAATAGAAACAATAACTATTGTCATTTTGAAAGCTGTTGTTTTTCCATTCGCAATCTGTAGATGTAGAATGATAAACGGTATAGCTGTTATTAGTGTAAAAACTATTGTTGTAGTATTTAACTCTGTAACTTACTGATGCGTATAGCCCATAAGTGCTACCGCCTGTTACTTGGTTATTAATAAAAAAGGTGGTGTCGGTTGAATTTCCATATACATTTTGGTAGTAAAAGTATAAGTTATAATAACCAGTTGCATTAACTCTATTGCCAGCAATTGAATCATTTGCCCCGTACGGAATCATCATTCCGTAGCCACTTGTATTTCGTACAGAGTCAATATTATTGTTTACAATGTATTTGTCGCGGCCGTAGTAATTATATATGGGATAATAATATTGCTGATAAAACTGGCTATTATTAATACTGTTTCCGTTAGCCAAGGCTGATGAGCTACCGTAAGCGTAATAACCATAATATCCACCCCTTAGCAAGCAGTTGTCGATTAAATTGTATTCGCCGCCAGCACCTGAAGAAATTGAAGTGCTACTTGAAGAAATTACATACACTCTGTGGTTTGAGCTAGTGCTGGTTAAGTTGGCATGCATCTCGCTATTGCTTATGGTATTATAATCGGCGCTGTTAGTTAGCCAATAACATACTCCATAGCTGCTGCCGTTAGCTTCAACCCTTACACTATCTATAGTTACATAATCGGCACCATTTAACATAATTGTGGCCCATGTGGCCGTGCTCGATGCTGAGTTGGCTATTGTAGTTTTATCAGCACCTGCACCTACAATTCTAAGTGTATTATTGGCCGATGAACCCGGTATTTCAGGTATTACAACTCTTTCGTTAAAAGTTTGCGCTGCTAACCTTAATGTGGTAGGGCCGCATAAACCGTTTGATTCCATTGCGCTAATGGCACTTGCAATGGTGCTAAAATTGGCCGATGAACCGCCAACAGTATATGTTCCTGCTAATGATGGGCTAGCTTTTATAGTAATAGTATCATTAAATCGGGCTGAATCTAACACCCCATTTATACTATCTATTTGAGCAATAATATCAAAGCTTGAAGATCCTGAAAAGTTGTATGTGCCTAGTGTAATTTCTTCAGATCCTTTTGAAGCAATATTGGTAGTAAAATGTTTTGGAGTTTGCGTTTTACCATCAACTGACCATGAAATTTGTCCTGATGTTATTGCGTTGGCACCTGGATTTTCAAGTACAACTTTTACATCTGCATTACCTGAGCAAAAAGGCGAAACAGCAGCAATTGTACCATTATTGGGTACAATCTCAATAATTGAAATATCGTCAATTGTTAAACCATCTGAAGCCGTAGTAGAAGTGGCAGGAAAATTATCATATTGGCCAAATTTAATTTGAAAGGTGCTACTAACGGTTTGGCTATTAGCTGCCAGTGCAGCATCTATATCTATACCAGTTACGGTTGTATATTTTCCGTTTCCAGGCGATACCGTTGACCAATCATAAACTTGAACCCATGTTGATGAACTTGAGCCTCTAATCCACACTCTATCACCGCTATGCACTTCGTCGCCGTGCTCCATCCACGAGAAGCTAAGTTCCATATCAGATGAAGTGTAATTACGAAGGTCAACTGTGATGATAAGATCGTTTTGTAAATATGCGCCAGATGGGTTTACATCCATTGTGGCAGCCGCCGAACCAGTTTTATAAAATCCTGAACCGGCCTTAAACCTAAGCCTACCAGTTACCGATCCACTTGAGCTGGTTGAAAACTCAACATTGCTGAGACCGCTAATAGAGGAAGTAGAGGATGTAAATGTGGTTGTGCTCCCGATATTTTCAAACCCTTCGGACCAGGGCAGCGTTACTTGAGCTTTGCTTAGCAACGGAAAAAGCATCACGACGACGCCATAGCATACAAAACGTAGCATTTTTTTCATTCTTTAAAAACCTTTTGTTCAATTAAATAAAATGGTTTTTGAGCCGCTGGGGAGGCGGTGCAAAACCCATATCTCAGCACCAATATAGCGAAGTTTTTAGAGAAGCAAAAAAAATGTTAATTCAGTTGATTGTCAACATTTAAGCAAAATGAAGAAAAATCAATGTCTGTAAATAGTATGGGCTAATTTTTAAGTTCGTCGATTTTTTCTAGAGCTTCGATTTGCTCTACTGCCGAAAATGTGGTTTTAACACGCATTTCTAAATGGTCAAGTATTTTGTAGAAATCTGAGCTTTTAAGATTTGGAAGGCTTTTTAACTGCTTGTAAAAATTCAAATTGGCAGTAAAAAATGGGTAATCTTTATTGGTGATATAAAAATTATAATAGTTAGCGTTTTCATTATTTAACAATGTTCGCTTTTGTAATGTTTTATTAATGCTTTTTGATCCCTTGGTATAAAGTATACTTAAAATTTCATTATGAAAATCAGCAAGAGACTCTTTTTTAAGATCGTTTAGTAGTAGTTGTTCGGTGCCTGAGTTATACTGGTTTTTAAAACTATTTAGGCAAGCTTTTTTTAAGTGGTATGTTTTGTTTTGGTAAAGCGAGTTTAGGGTTTCAGTTTTTAGTTTGCTGTGAATATGCAGGTAAGTAATTGTTTTGCGTTTTAAATAATTATGTTCGCTTTTTAAGTAGGGTGTTATATCATAATAAATGCTATCGTTACTTAATGGTGTAAGAAGTAATAAATCTGACGACTTACAATGGCGACCCCAGCTATTATTATAATTAATAATACTGTTTTTCTGAGCAACTGAATATTCGTTCCAGTTATATGCGCACCCTAAAACTCCATTGTAGTGGGTTTCAATATTTTTTTGATTAATCATGTTGGGCCACTGCTGATGCATACTGCATTGCCATTCAATTAAAGGATTTTTATAAGTCCTAATGCTAACATAATTAGGTTTTTTATTTAAAGGGTAGGTAAAAGTGGTTTCGCTCTGATTTATATACTGATTAATCAAAACTGAATTTTCTTTTTCAATGCCTAGCTCAAGGTTTAGGTTAAAAGCAAAAACATCGTATCCGGCATCTACTTGGTTTTGCTTAATATGAATTTCAACTTGATTAAGCGAATCAATATATTGCCACGATAATTGCAATTGCGGGTGAGAAGCCTGTTTTGCATATTGATCAAAAAAGAAAGATAGGTCTTGACCTGATGCCATTTCAAAAGCATGCCTAAGGTGATCAATATCAGTGCTTTTATAGGCATTGGTGGTAAGGTACTCTTTTATACCTGAAAAAAAATAATCATCGCCAATATGGTTACGTAAAGCATGCAAAAAAAGAGCTCCTTTTTGGTAAGAGTGCCTGTTAAACATAGCACTTGGTTTGTAGTGCTGGTAATTTATTAATGGCTGCACATAAAGATTAGCTTCGCTAAAATAGGCGTTTCGATAATTGGTTAGTTTTTCAAAAGCTTCAATCGGGCCATATTTTTTTTCAATCCATAAAAATTCGGCATAGGTGGCAAAAGCTTCGTTTAACGTAATGTTGGCCCACGATTCGCTTGTAACTAAATCTCCAAACCATTGATGTGCAAGCTCATGCACAATATAATCTTCGTAATTATAATCATTGTATGAAAAACTATCTTGCTGAATCTGGTTCATTATAGTGGTGGCAGATGTGTTTTCCATAGCGCCAGAAACAAACTCTCTAACGCATACTTGTGCGTATTTATCCCACGGAAATTTTACTCCAAACTCCTTTTCAAAAAAGCGAATCATCTCTGGAGTTTTACCAAAGGTCATTTTAGCATATTTGGCATATTCTGGCTCTACGTAGTAATAAAGGGGTAAATCGTTTGGTCCTTCATCTTCAATTATGGCGTATTTGCCAATTGCAATCATGGTTAAATACGGAGCATGTTTTTTGTTTTGTTTCCAATAATAAGTGCGCGTTCCATCATTGTTTAATAGCATGTAAACGAGCCTACCATTGCTTAGAGCACTGTAAGGTGTGTCAATAGTTAAATAAAACTCTTGAGATATTTTTTGGTTTGGGGCGTCAATACAAGGTATCCAGCACGAGTTGCTTTCTGGTTCGCCTTGGCTCCATATTTGGGTTGGCGAGTTCAAGTTTTGCTCGGGGTTTATAAAGTATAGGCCTTGTTCGTTCTTTTTTTGAATAAGCCCCCTTTTGTAAAGTGTAGCGGGTGTAGCTGTATACTCAAAAGCAATGGTTAAAGTGTCGTTGATTGCACACGATTTAGATAATGCTAATTTAACCTGCAAACTATCGCTATACTCAATGTCAATTATTTTTAGTGTTGAATCTGTTGAAGCAATAATTTTAGGGGCCGATTTAAAATCGAAGCCAACCGCATTAAATTGTAGCAGTTTGCTAGCAAGGTGCGGGGTAAATGTAAGTTCTACCTGGGCTGTAATTTGTTGTTTCGATACATTAAAAAACAACTTTGCTTTTGTGTGTTCTTGTTTCCAAATCAAAGGTTTGGCCAAGCTATATTCAGGCGCTTTTTGTATTGTGCTTTTCTCGTGTTCGTGAGCGGGTTCGGGTTCAATAATTTGCTCAGTTGAGTTGGTTGATTTAAGTTTTTCAATAAGCGTACAGCCTGTAAGTTGTAGCATTAAAAAACCAGCACATATGTTAATCAGAATTAATCTGCTTGCATTCATTAAATGGGGTGTTGAAACCAATGCCCCAAAAGTATCTTTTATTTAGCATTGACTTTAAAAGCCCTTTGTGGAATTAGCTACTCAATAATGATCCTTTCGCGGAACACTTTATTTTTACCTTTAATTTCAATCAGGTAAATACCTGATTTTATATGAGAGATGTCAATTTTCTCTCGGTTTGGGGTGTTTAAAACTTCTTTACCACTAGCGCTTATAATTCTTACCTGCTCAAATTGTGCTTTGTTGTTGTTTATGTATAAGTAATTGGCGGCAGGATTAGGGTGTATTGTTGTTTTACTTGTAAAATTTTGTAAAGTGGATTCAGGCCAATCAACGTATATAGTGTCAATAATAGAGTCAACTTTTGCAAATCCAACAGGCCATACTACAATAATGTTGCCTCCTCCTTTTTTTAGATAAGCATTGTCAATTGCAATACTATCTAATATGTCAATTTGATTTTCACCTTGCTTAAGCAAAGGGCTATAGGCGCTAAAAAAACTGGTGGTTGGGCTGCCGTTTATGCTGTAGGCAAGATTTATACCTTCAGGCCTATAAAAGTCAACTTTACCTTTGTTTTTTAAAGTAAGGTTTAGGGGGTAGTGCTCATTGGTTTTAAAAGTATCGTTATCTGTTGAGCTGTTTATACTTAAAAAAGCCGACTCGCTTGGTAGATTTACAAAAACCAGCTCATAATTAGAGTATGCAGGGTCTACTCCGGGGGTTGTGGTAATTGCCGATATAGTAATTCTGCCCAGTTGGTCAAATGATCCAAGGGTATTTGGTGCAAATTGTACAAGTGTATCTAGTTGATCAAAAGGGCCTAAGGTAAGGGGCATTGTGTCGTTAAGTAAATCAATACCGCTCGAATCGCGAATGGCCGAAAGTGTAACGTTTTGAGCAATAATATTTGAACTATTGCTTAGAGAAATTTTAAGCCAAACCGAATTGTTGTTAGAATAAATGGTATCACTGTAAAATATGTCGGAGTTAAGGTCAAGTCTTGATTGTGCAAAGTGGTGATTTGCAAAAAGTAGAATGGCCCATAGGGTAAATACAGACTTTTTGATCATGGTAGTATGGGTTTTATTGGCATTGTACACCAAATCTATACAATTGCTGGTTTTGGTTATCGAAAAAATATTTATAATCTTACGCGTTCAAAATCATTAGGCCATGTTGCAAAAGTTGATTGTTTCTCTTTCGAAAGAAGAAATAAGGCACCATAAGTTATTGTTGAAAGCCATAAAAAGAGATAGTGCAAGGCTTGATACTGAGTTGTTTGATTTCTTAAAAAAAAATGGTGAAAAAGAAAATGCCGAACAAAATTTTAGAGAAACCTTTTACCCAAAATCAGCTAACCCTTACTACAGGCTAAAAAATAGGGTAATGCATCAGGTGTTTAAAAATTTATTGCATTTACATAACGGAGACGATCAGCATCATGAAGTACTTGAAGGTATTGAGGCAAGTAGAATTTTTTATAAAAAAGAATCGTATGAGCTATGCGAATATTTTTTAAGGAAAGCTGAAAAAAAGGCCTTAAAACTCGACGATTTCGATTATTTGAATATCATTTATAGAGAGTTAATAAAACTGTCGTACGAGCGACATTCTATAAATCCGGCCGAAATTATTGAGAAGCAAAAATTGAATCAACAAAAGCAATCAAAAATTAGAGAGTTAAATAATGTTTTGGCTATTGTAAGCCATCAATTAAAGCGGACCCAAAATTTAGGCAAAGGCAATGTTGAGTTAAATAGATTGCTCGAAGAAACTGTAAATAGATATGCCAACGATAAGCAGGTAATTAATAGTTATCAGTTTCAGTACTCAATTTATCAGGCATTTTCTCAGCACTTTTTGCGCAAGCAAGATTGGAAAGCATTGAGTGAATATGTAAAAGAACGGTATGATTTTTTTATCAAAAAGGGACTTTTTACAAAAAACAATCACGAAGCAAAGTTGCAAATGCTTACTTATTTGGTAAATGCTGCCTTTAAAAACAATGATTTAAATGAATCGCTTACATATACTGAGCAGCTTTACGATCAAATGCTATTGCACAACAGAATATATTACCACAAGTACTTATTTTTTTATTACCAAGCGTTGGTAATGAATTGGTCGGTATCAAACCCTGCAAAAGCCATATCTGTTTTGCATCAGATTAAAGATGACAAAGCGTTTGTTTCAAACTCATATTACGTACAGTTTATTTTGGCCAACTTGGGTGTGCTTCATTTACAGAGCGGCGATTATCAAGATGCA
>JBMYOR010000010.1:0-19589 GCA_049599535.1 Bacteroidia bacterium
GGGAAAATACGATGTTTCGGTAAGCGTAGAGACCTTCGGTGCAAAGCGATATAATAATAATTTTTCATACACCGTGAAAAGTCCCATTGAGGTGACTTTCACTTCAGAAATGTTTAGTGATACAATGTTGCTAAAGCATGATTATGAAAATGACTTTTACAAATGGGAGATTTCGGGAGGGAAACTATTAACTACAAGTCCAGGTGAGTTGTTTATCAAAACTAGTGACACTATTAACCTTTACGTCAAGGGTCATGCCTTAATTGGTAAATGCAGTTCAGAATATAATTTCGAAAAACTCTTTACTTCGGAGAATCCGAAAGATTCTCATACAAACCCATTGTTTAAAAACTCCATTATTGCCAATAGACGAAATAGTCATGTGGTTTTTAATAATCAGAATAATGAAATCGGTAATTATATGGCCTATTCTATTTCTGGGAAGTTACTGGCGAGTTCAAAAAACTCCAACAAACTTGAATTGAGAATTGGACGTTCAGAAGTAATTATTATAGTATTTAGTGCAAAAAACGATAGGACAATAATCTCAGAAACTTTCATTTTTTAGGATAATACCTCATTGTAGTGATTACTATTCTACAAAACATAGACATCGGAGTATCATTACTGGACAGAACGGCGGTGTTTGTTCAATGAATAATGGGAAATAATCAGAGGTTATAAAATTTTGAATTTGGATAGGGTGTTAATTCAAAACCAATTAAAAACGAAGCAACAGTACACGATTAATATATTCAAAAAAGCAAATCATTTATTACAACCTTACCTTCGCAAAAACGATTTTTAGAATGTTTGATTTTTCGCATTTATTATTTGATAAATTGGTAATTCATCGCGTAGGAAACAAGGCGCATGAAGATGGAGTTTTTGCTTCAGAAGCGGAGCATGACCTTATGGATGATCAGTTGCAGGTGGTTCTATTTGATTTTTTCTTTAATTCTTTTAAAGGCGAAGATCAATTCAAATTTGACCACAGTGCAGATTTGAGAATGAATGATATGTATACCTATTGCCAAAACATATTTAATAATGCCGATACATTTTTAGATATGTCAAAGCATATTTTAAATCATTTATACAATAAGAGCACCCACCCAAAAATAAAAGGTGGCGAGCTGTATGTGTGCTTGTTTAGAGATATATTAATTGATGACGAACTGGTTGATGCTGTTGGTATATTTAAAACAGAATCTAAAAACACTTTTATACAGGTAAATGAGATGAGACAAAGCCTTGCTCTGGGTTATTACGAAGGTATTAGCACCAAAAAGCTTGATAAAGGGGTGCTGATTTTTAATACCCTTGAAGATGAAGGCTACATGGTAAAAACTATTGATGCTTTGGCGGGTCAGAACGATGAAGCCAAATTTTGGAAAGAAGAGTTTTTGGGGCTTAAACCCATAGAAGACTCTGTTTATACCACCAAAGCTTATTTAAACCTTGCAAAAGAATTTGTTGAAGAAACCTTAGCATCGAAACCTGAGGTAGGCAAGAAAAAAAGCCTTGAAGTAATGGATAAGGCCGTTGAATATTTTGAGCAAAACGATGATTTTAGACTCGATAATTTTGCCGAAACCGTTTTTGAAGAGCCAGAAGTACAAGAGAATTTTAAAAACTTTAAAGAAGATAGAAAAGAGATTTTAGAGTTGCCAGAAGAAGATACGTTTGAGATTTCGGCCCCAGCCGTAAAAAAAGAGAAAAAACGTATTCGACACCTCATTACACTTGACGATTCAATTCAAATTAAATTAAATCCTAGTCATCAGGATAGAAATAATCAGGTAATAGAACGCGGATATGATTCGCAAAAAGGACAGTACTTCTACAAAATATTTTATGAATTTGAAGGCTAAACAAAGGGTTAACAAATGCTAAGAAAACAACTGTAAATTAATATTGAGCGTATCAAATACTTAATGAAAAATTTTTTACTTGTTGTAGCATTATTAACTGGCAATCTTTTGCCATTAATGGCCCAAAATCATTTATTAAAAAGCCTTGATAAAGGGGTTGAAGCCCATAGGCAATATAGCCTGGTACAATGCGATTCTATATTGGCTCGAGTATTAACCCGCCAAAGCGAACTTGGCACTATGCAATTGGGCATGGCCACCTACTTTTATAACAGAAATTTAATTAGACTAGCGGTTGAAGAAGGTGAATCGAAAAATGGATTTACCAAGTTTAGCGTTCAACACAAGCTTTTTTCAGCCTATAAAAACTTGCTGGCCTTAGAAAAAAAACAAATACCACGTTGGAGCGAAAAAGCAAGACCCGAAATTAAAAATATGTACAAATCACTGCTTACGGGAGCAGTACAGTGTTTAGAAGTGTATGTGCAAAATCAGGGTGATAAAACCCAATTGCAGTTTTTAATTGATGGGTATACCGATTTGGCTGTAACCATTGTGCCCGAAAGTTATACCGCCGTTGAGCTTAAAGGGCAATTGGCTTATTTAAAAGGAGAACAAGAGCTAGCCATAGCCTACTATAAAGATGCCATTGAAAAATACAAAGCAAAGCGTGTGCTTATGGCCGATAATATACGTATACCCAGTGTTTACCACTCTTTGGCGCTTAATGCAATGAAAACATCATGGTCAGAAGCATACAAACTGGCCCAAAATGGTTTTGCCATAAACGAGCTTGAGTGGAACACCATTAAAGCCAATGCAAGTCAGTTAGGCGAAACAGTGGTTGAAGACAATAAAGCGGTGTATTTTAATAATTTATATAATTTAGGTTTGCTTGAACTTGAAACTGCCATGATTGTGGTTACAAATTCTGACAGTTTGATTGAGTTGTATAAGCAAAGGGTAATGTATTATGAAGACGTTTTTTCAATTCAATTGAATTACGGCAATTTACTACGCGATGTAAACCCAAGAGAAGCATCAATTCATTATCAAAAAGCCATTGATATTGAACCTAAATCTTATGATGCGCACTTTGCAATAGCTACCTTATATTTTGATTTAGGGTTTTATTATCTTGACGAAGCAACGCGCAACCGCGGGCAAAAAAAAGAATTGACCAACAAAGCGCATCAATTAATTGGAGTGGGCATAGGCAATATGGAAACCGCACATGAGCTTAATTTAAAGGCTAGTTTGCCCATAAAGTGGCTTATTAAGGGCTATAGAGAAGTGGGGCAAAAAAGCGAGGTGCAGTATTATCAGCAAAAATTGGATGAGCTCTAAACGCTTTTGTTTTAATTTAGCCCTGAGCAATAGCTTCTCATGAAAACAAGAGTAATTTTTATATTATTTATAGCGGTGGCATTTACTAGCCAAGCCCAGTTTAGAGATTTTGACAATTTTGAGCTACAATACGGTTTTAAGGGCTTTAAGGTAGATGCAGGTAATGTTTACTTTAGGCACGATACCGTAATACCTGACACATCGTTTGTATTGGGCAACGGCAAAATAGGAGCACCAGAAATAATGAACCTGCTAAGTATTGGTTATGAAGCCCAGGTTTATGACAACATATTTGTTTCGGCAAAAACTGATTTTAATATTGGGGGTAGAGGAGTAAGTAGAATAGCAGGAATGGGTGTACAATTAGGGGCCGGATACCGCTATAAGCTCAACTATTTTATGCGTTTGCAGGGAGAGTTTTTGTTAAGTTGGGGGGTGGTAACAGACACTATGGGCAGTACAAGTAGTTATAATCCACGGCCTTTAACTTTAAGCGGAATTCAGTTTGTAGATACCGCCAGCCTTACTACTTTTTACAGAGGTCAACAATATGGTTTTCAGCCAAAGGTTTCGTTAGTGGCTGAGTTTTCTCCAAGGCTCGAGTTAAGGTTTACCATGATGTATCAAATCGCATTGGTATACAACCAATCGGTAGTGCTTGAGGGGCTTGTAGGGCCAAATCAAACCGAAAGGGTTAACCTGCCATTTAGAAATGAAAACACCAATGTTACGTTTAACGATTTGCCTTTAGAAAAACCACTGTATAGGCCAAGCGGTTTTAGTGCAAGGGCCGGGTTGGCTTTTAAAATTATTCGCTAAACGGCTAATCTCTCACTTTTGCTTTTAAAAATACCTGTGTAGTTAAAACTACATTTTGCTGTAATGCTTCACTAAGTTTTAGCCCTCCATTAAGGCTAAACTCTCCACTTAAATCGTCAATAGTGCTAAGCCCATCTTGCACCTTTATTATATAGGTGCGGTTGTCAAATGCCAGTTCTTCGCTTTCAATTACCGTATTTACCTTGCCAAGTTTGGTAAACGATGTATTAAAACCTTCAATACTTTTGGGATTAAAATTAGTTTCAGGCACTTCAACCTTAATTCTAATTTCATCAACACTTAAGTCAACCAGCTTATCAGTTGAGTAACCTTTTTCAGCTAATAAATCACTTGGCACTACGGCCTGATTTTTTGTAAAATAGAGGTGCATGCCTTTAGGCGTACCTGCCATTACCGTATCTGTTGATGTAACTGTGGATAACGTAATAGATTTTGTGGATTGTTGTATTTCGCAACTCAATATGTTCCCTACCAAAAGAACATAAAATGCCCACTTAAATTGTTTAATAATCATGTTTTGTACTGCTAGTTCCACTAAGTACGCATTTGTAAAACTTAAGGGTGATTAAATAATACACATTGTGTAAAAGCCTAAGTTTAAAGGGCATAAGAATTACCCAACAAAAAGCACATAAACAGCCTGCGGCATTAGTTTAACTTTGCAAAAATTTAATTAAAAACCAGTGTCAGAATATAAAACCATTACCCCTGGTCAAATACCGGTTCCTGAGCTTCACGGATATTTATTAGGTTCAATTAATCCAAGACCAATAGCCTTTGTTGCTACAATTGATGAAGAAGGAAATAATAATCTAGCTCCTTTTAGTTTTTTCAATGTATTTGGTGCCAACCCGCCAATTGTTGCTTTTTCGCCAGCACGCCGTGGCAGAGACAATACTACTAAAGATACTTATGAGAACATAAAGCGCACCGGCGAGTGCACCGTAAATATTGTAAATTACGATATGACCCATCAAATGGTTTTGGCTAGCAGTGATTATGCTACTGGGGTTGATGAGTTTATAAAAGCTGGGTTTACCCCGCAAAAATCAGAATTGGTAGCTGCTCAAAGAGTAGCTGAATCACCAAGCCAAATGGAATGTAAAGTAAAAGATATTATTAATTATGGTGAGCTTGCAGGCGGCGGTAATTTAATAATAGCTGAGGTGGTTAAAATGCACGTAAAAACAGATGTGTTAAACGAACAAGGTAAAATTGATGCCCGTAAGATTGATACAGTTGGCCGTTGTGGAGGTTTGTTTTATACGAGACCTAAAGATGCTTTATTTGAAATAGCAAATCCTAGAGGAAAAGATAATATTGGGTTTGACAAAATGCCCGAAAGAGTAAAAAACTCAAAAGTGCTAACGGGCAACGATTTGGGTCAATTGGGAAAAGTAAATGAATTGCCAAGTGGTGCTGATGTGAAAGCTTTTATAAATAAAAGTCCAGAATTAAAAAATTTATTAAATGAAGGGGCAATAGAACAAAGACTTCACACATTGGCTAAAAAAGAAATTGAAAACGGCGATTTGACAAAGGCATGGCTTATTTTGATGGCAAATAAACTTTAATTATTTGTGGCGTTTGAGCCTAAATGTTTGATATATTGATGGTTAATTTTTAAAAATTTTACTAAGTGTATTTTGTACACTTAGTTATTTCTTTATATTTGTTCTCGAAAAGATGATTCACCCACTCTGGTACTTATAGTACAGAGTACTAAAATTGTTTTCCAGTATATTTTCATAGCAAGTAGAGTTTTGTTTTAGAAGCCATCGATCAGCCCCGATCGATGGCTTTTTCCTTTTTATAACCTTTATTTGTAGTTATGAGATCATTTATTGTTTTTACACTTTTTTTTGTAGCAGCTCTTAGCGCAAATGCAGCCATAACCCGTATTGAGCCGGCCAATTGGTGGGTAGGCATGCACCACAACCAAGTTCAACTTTTGGTTTACGGAGAAAAAATTAATCACTTAAATCCTGAATTTTCTGGGAATGGTATAGTGATTAATAAAGTAACCAAGGTTGCAAATCCTAATTATCTTTTTATAGATATTACCATAAGCCCAAATGCCAAAGCGGGCACAAGGCAACTTATTTTTAAAAATAACGAAACTACTGTAGAAAGCTTTGATTATTCATTATTAGAAAGAGAACGAAAGGCAGATGAATTTATAGGATTTAATAGTAGCGATGTAATTTACCTAATTACCCCAGATAGGTTTGCAAACGGAAATACTGAAAATGACAATATTGCTGATCTTAAAGAAAAAACCAAAAGGAGTTTTAATGGAGGTAGGCATGGTGGCGATATTGCCGGTATTGATCAAAACTTAGATTATATTAAGAATATGGGCTTTACATGTGTATGGATTAACCCATTGCTCGAAAACGACATGAAAAAGTTTTCGTATCACGGATACTCAACTACTGACTTTTATAAAGTAGACCCCAGATATGGGTCAAATGAAGAGTATAAGCAATTGGTTACTAATGCACGCAAAAAAGGTATGAAGGTAATTATGGATATGATCGCCAATCACTGCGGTAGCGAGCATTGGTGGATGTACGATTTACCCATGCAAGATTGGATTAATCAATGGCCTGAATACACTGAAACATCTCATCGAAAAATTACGGTGGTAGACCCCTATGCTTCACAACGCGATAAAGATGTTTATGAAAAAGGCTGGTTTGTACCAACAATGCCCGATCTAAACCAAAAAAATGAGTTTATGGCCAAGTATTTAATTCAAAATAGTATTTGGTGGGTAGAGTATCTGGGCATAAATGGTATAAGAATGGACACCTACTCTTATAGCGATGCTGCGTTTTTAACCCAATGGACTAAAACAATAATGACTGAATACCCAAATTTTAATATTGTAGGCGAAGAGTGGTTTAATAAACCAACTTTTGTTTCGTATTGGCAGGTTGATAAGGTAAATGACGATGGTTATACTTCATACCTAAAAAGCCTTTGTGATTTCCCAATGAAGTTTACTTTGGTTGACGCATTAAATAACGATGAGAGTTTCGGTGAAGGTTTGATTGAAATTTATGAGCTACTAGGTCACGATTACCTTTACCCACATCCTGAAAACTTATTGATATTTCCGGATAATCATGATATAAGCAGGATTTATACGGCACTCAATGAAGATGATGACCTTTTTAAAATGGCCATAGCCTTTATTGCAACTACACGGGGTATACCAATGTTTTATTATGGAACCGAAATATTAATGGCAAACCCAAATAGTACCGAACACGGTGTTATTAGATCAGATTTTCCTGGCGGATGGAAAGGGGATGATATAAATGGGTTTACAGGTGATGGGTTGACAAATGAGCAAATTGCGGCTCAAGAGTATATGAAAAAACTATTGCTATGGCGCCAAACTTCTGAAGCTGTAAAAACAGGTAAACTCACACATTTTGTGGTTCACGATGGAGTTTACGTGTATTTTAGGTACACCGAAAATGAAAAAGTGATGTTTGTAATGAACAAGAACGAAGGCAAAACTAAGGTTCCATTAGCTGAGTATGCCGAAATGCTTAAAGGTGAAAGTTCTGGCACAGATCCTTTGACCGGAAAAAAGTTTAACCTTACCAAATCAATTAAGGTTGAAGGAAAATCATTGACAATTATTGAGATTGATTAAAAACCAGTTGCAAAAGGCCCATGCGGAATGTCTTTTTAATCTAAATTAATACGTTAAGCATACCTGAATTCTGCCGTCGAGTTAATTAACAATTTGGATAAGTTGATAGATTGAAAATTGAAACAATTAAAGGTTTTTCAATAAATAGACCGTTGACTAAAGGCGGACTTTAGGGGCTTGATTTTGAAGTGCTTGATGTTAAAAGAATAGCCTATATAGAAGTATTTTTAAGGGTTGTAGCCCGTTTTTTGTACAGCTTGATACAGAAAAGTGCCACGCTATTGGCTACTATTCTTCACAAAAAATTGCCTGTAAACTAATCAAAACTCAATATGAATTATAGAAAAGGTAATAAGAGTGATTTAGAACAACTGAGAGAATTAGGAGTAAGGTCTTGGGTTCAGTTTAAAGATAAATTGACAAACGATAATTGGGAAAGTTTATCTGAAACCATAAGTAGTTATAAATCGTATTCTAACCTTCTCAAAACTTCTGAATGTATTGTTTGCGAGAATGATATTAAAGAATTTGTTGGAATGGCATTTTTAGTACCAAATGGAAATCCGTCTGAAATTTATGACACAAAATGGTGTCATTTAAGATTTGTTTCAGTTGACCCTAACTACAGAGGAAATGGTATAGGGAAAAAACTAACTGAATTATGCATTGAGTCGGCCATAAAAAATAAAGAACAAATTATGGCTTTACATACATCAGAAATAATGGGAACCGCAAGACTCATGTACGAAAAAATGGGATTTGAAATATTGAAAGAAATTGCACCCAGGCTTGGAGTAAGGTATTGGTTATATACGCTTGAGCTAAACAAATGGAATAAAAAGCCTGCTCACAATATTTGAAATAATATGGGTTAATCAAATTTTGCAAGGCGGATTTACCCTTTGTATCGGCGTAACTTGACCCACTTTAGAAAAGCTTTACATGTAGCGTTTACAAAACGTTTTGCCCTAATTTTTAAAAGTTAAGGGCATCAATTTTTCTCTATTAAGGCAATTTCGGAGCCCATATAAACCAAAAAGCCTTAGCTCACCTCAAGGTATCCTTTTCGTAACTTTGATGTATGAAACTCGACAAAAACGACTTGCGCATAATTGAGCTTTTAAATCAAGATGCGCGTTGCTCATACACCACCATGGCCAAAGATTTGGGTATTACCAGCACGGCGGTGCAGCAAAGGGTAAAAAGGCTTTTTGACGATGGAATAATTAAAAAAAGCACTATTGTGTTAAATTATGAAGCTTTAGGGTATAAGCTTTTATGTTATATAGGCATTTATGTAATAGCGGGTAAGTACACTTATTCTGTTGGCGAAGCCTTGCAAGATGTACCAGAAATTACTCTAGCTAATTTTACCACAGGGGCATTTGCTATAATTTGTAGGGTACGTTTAAAAGATCCTGCACATTTAAAAAAAGTATTAAAGCAAATACAAGATATTGAAGGGGTGCAACGCACCGAAACCCTAATGAGTTTTGAAGAGATTAAAAATAAAAGAGATGATATTCTCTCTGAACTTGAATCGTAACCTGCTTTTGTATTTAAGCGTTTACGAAGATCTGAAATAAAAAAAGCCGTTCCATCAATTGATGAAACGGCTTTTCAATTACTTAAGCTATATTTTAATAACCAGGGTTTTGTGTTAAATTAGGATTAGCCACAATATCATCGGCACTTAATGGATAAAGTTTTAAGTGTTCACCAACTCCGGTTCCTGTTGGCGCATCGCCTTTGTGCTCCCATAAGTAACTGCTGGTAGTAAATTTACCAAATCTAATAAGGTCTGTTCTTCTTTTTGCTTCCCAGCTTAGTTCAATGCCTCTTTCGTTTAAAATAAAATCAGCATTTAGGTCGCCGGTAGTAATGTTTCCGCTTGCATCACCATAGGCTCTTTCTCTCAGCTCGTTTATATAACCAGCAGCAGTACCCATATCTGCTCCACCATTAACGGCACACTCAGCGTACATTAGGTAAACTTCAGCCAATCGCATTAAAGGGAAATCGGTGTCAACAAAGTTGCCTGTTTCATCGCTTCCAGCCTCGCCAGTACTTGTTACATTTTTGTATTTGGCTTGTGCCCACCCGTTGCTAAATAAACCTAAGGTATCAACACTTTGTTTTTGGCCATCAACATGAAAAATAAAACGAGAGTCAGTTGCAGTATCTGATTGATCTAGGTAGGTATCGGTGTAAGCTTTAGTAGCTCGGTAGCCAGCCCATCCGCCATTTACACCAAATTTGTCGGCATCCATAGTTCCGCCAATAAAAGCGTGTACCAAAAATGTCATGTTTCCATACGATTGGGTAAATAAACCATCACAAGCTAAAGGCATAATTACCTCAGGAGAAGTGTGGTTATCTGCTAAAAATAAACTCTGGTAATCAGGGTTAAGACTATAACCTGCGTTTATAATTTTATCACATTGAGCGGCACATTCGCTCCATTTACCTTCACCTATATATACTTCAGAGTTTAAGTACAGCTGAGCTAATAAAAACCAAGACGCGGCTTTGTCAACTCTGGCATATTCATTGGTTTTAGGCTCAAGAAGGTCGCCTTCAATATCAAGAAGTTCACTTTCAACATAAGCATATAAATCTGCTCTGTTGGTTTGCTCAGGTGTAAAAGCACCAATTCCGTCAGCTTCAGTCATAAATGGTACATTACCAAACAGGTCTAAAGCGTGGTACCAGCTTAGGGCTCTTAAAAAGCGGGCTTCGGCTCTATAGCCTGTAATTCTAGCTTGGTCTTCGGCTGAGAAACCTCTACGATCCATGTTTTCTTGAGAGCTCTCTCTAATAAACTCATTGCAAAGTGTGATTTGAAAAAACAAACGAGAGTACATTGCTTTTACAAACGAGTTGCTGCTACCCCAAGTCATGGTGTTTAACTCAGGAATTCCTGTATCATTCCAGCCACAAACGGCTTCATCAGTTGGTATTTCTTGTAAGTTCCAATACACACGTAGGTAAGGAGAAAAACCTTCATCAATATCTGCAATATCAGGATTACCGGCAGGCCCTTCGTTTCCGCTCAATACAAGACCACCATATATTTTGGCCAACACATTTACATAATTGTTAGCATCGTTATAAACTTTGGCTGAGCTGTCGCTGTATCTTGGAATAAGATCTAAATCGCCAGTACATGCAGTAAAAATGAAACTGCTCATCAAAACAAAGGCGGTATATATAATTTTCTTTTTCATTTTCTTAGAATGTTACGTTTAAGTTTAATGCAAAAATTCTAGGACGCGGGTAAAGGTTAATATCAATACCAAGGTTACCATCGTTTATGGCTTCAGGATCAATACCACTGTAAGGAGACCATACAAATACATTGTTTATTGTGGCTCCAATTTGTACGTTGGCTTTTCCTTTTAGCGTTTGGCCAAGGTCGTAACCTACTTTAAAATAGTCCATTCTTAAAAAGTTGGCTTTTTCAATCCAATAGTCAGAAAGGTATTGCTCAGTAGATGCGGTCATTAATTCGCTATCATAAAAACTTGGATTTAAGTTAATCATCCAGTTTTCAGCAGGTATTGCTTGATAAAAACCACGGGTAGAGTTTATATTATTATAAACGTATCGGCCCATTTCAGCTCTCATGTTAAAAGCAAAGGTCCAGTCGCCAGTTTGGTAGCTGCTAAAAAAGCCAAGCATTAGATCTGGGTTAGGGTTTTGAGCTATATAACGATCATCTTCATTTACAATACCATCGCCGTTTCTGTCAGCAAATTCGCCTTCAAGTGGCTTGCCATCTTCGGCATATAGTTGCTCGTATACGTAAAAACTATTTGCCGGATGGCCCACGGCGTGTATTTGCACATTGTTACCAATACCACCTTCAATACCACCAGTAAGAATTCCAATTGAATTTTCATCAGGTACTCTTGTAAGCTTAGTGATTTCGTTTCGGTTTGCTGTAGCGTTGGCACCAAAAATTAATTCTTTTTTACCGTTGCTTACCGCCACCCAGTTAAGCTCAAACTCAACTCCGCGATTGGTCATTGAACCAACATTGGTTAAAATTTCATTTTTAAAGTTGGCACCGGCCGGCACATCAACAATAGCCAATAGGTCTGAAGTATTTTTTACATAAAGGTCTAATGAACCATAAATACGATCATTTAGAAAACCGTAGTCTAAACCAATGTTGCTACTTGCGGTTTCTTCCCATTTGATATTGTAATCAAATCCATCGGGCCTTAGTAAGTTGTAAAAATTATTACCAAACTGATATTGCGCAGTAGTGGTACTGTTTTGGTAATTGGCCTGATAAGGGTAATCGTTACCAATATCTTGCTGGCCTGTAATACCATATCCCGCTCTTAATTTTAAATGCGAAACAATTAGGTTACCATCCAAAAAGTTTTCGTCAGAAATTTTCCATGCAAAAGCTGCTGAAGGGAACATACCCCATCTGTTTTCAGGAGCAAATCGACTTGAACCATCTCTACGTAAAGTAGCAGTTAAAACGTACTTTTTATTGTAAGTGTAGTTCATTCTTCCGTAATAAGAAATAAGGGCATTTTCGGTATACAGCGGAATATTTGCTGCTCTAACAGTATCGTTTGCGTAGTTTAATAGTGCAAATGATGGCTCATCTCTGGTCCAAAATTGGTAAGAGTAACCAGCAGTTAAATCAATTTCACTTTTTGCACCAGGCAGTGCCTTTTTGTAATTAAAATAAGCTTCAAGTAGCTTATTAGTTTTGTTTTGCTCGTATTGGCTTCTTTCGCCCCCTTGTAAAAATTGTGCTGCCGCAACATCAGGAATTACTACTGTTCCATTACTACTTGAGTAATCGGTACCCACGTTAACCACCGCATGCAGCTCAGGCAAAAACGGGAATCGGTAATCAGCTTTGGCATTTCCTATAAACCTAAGTACATTACTAACATCTTCTTTTTGAGAAAGTAAACCTACTGGGTTTTTTATAGCTAAGTTATTGGGTTTTGTACCTGCTGGATTTAGCCACTCAAAATAACCGCCAAAAGCATCAGCGCCAGTATTTACAGGCTGCGTTGGATCAAAACTAATGGCAGCACCAATGGCATCTTGGTTTGCAAAAAAGTTGTCCATCATGGTGAGCTTGGAGTTAATTTCAAGCTTAAGATTATCATTTAAAAGGGTAGGAGATAGGTTTAAGCCTACAGATGTTCTCTCAAGCTTGTGCCTTTGCAAGGCGCCTTCTTCATACTTATAATTTAAAGTAAGTCGGTAAGGTAGTTTTTTAACACCACCGCTCATTCCAATATTGGTTTCAGAAATAAACGCATTTCTGTAAATCTCATCTTGCCAATTGGTATTGGCATCGCCAAGCACAGATTTTTGAGCATCGGTACCGTAAGTATTTACCACATCTCTTAGTTCATCGGCGGTTAAAACAGGTACCTGCTTAGCTACAGTAGATAGTGATAAGTTCTGCTGCAGATTAAGTCTTAGTCTGCTGCTTCCTTTACCTTTTTTAGTGGTAATAAGAATTACTCCATTTGCACCACGTGAGCCATAAATAGCAGCTGCAGATGCATCTTTAAGTACAACAAAGCTTTCAATATCATTAGGGTTTACTAAACTTAATGGATCAGGAGAACCTGAAATTGCTTCGTTGTCTACTGGTACACCATCAATTACAATCAAAGGATCGTTGCTTGCGTTAATTGAAGTACCCCCTCTAATTCTAATTCTACTACCTGAGCCCGGAGCACCATTATTTGATGTAATCTGAACACCAGAAACTTTACCCGTAATTAACTGCTCAGGAGATGTAACATTACCTTGAGTAAAGTCTTCATCCTTAATTACACGGGTTGAACCCGTAAGGTCTCCAGAACTAATGGTACCATAACCTACTACAACTGCCTCGTCGAGAAACAGGATATCTCCTTCAAGCTCAACGTTTTTGTCAAGGTTTTGGCCATCTGAAAGTGTGATGGTTTCTGTTTTGGTTTTGTAACCTACAAAAGAATATACTACCCGATGCGTACCAGGTGCTATTCCCATTACCGTATAGTTACCTTCAAAATCGGTAACCGTACCTTTAGTTGTACCTTCAATTACAACTGTGGCACCAATTAGTGCTTCTTTGTTCTCGTCAAGGATTTTTCCTTTAAGAGTTGCGTCTTGGCCAAAAACAGTAAAAGGTAAAAAACCTATTACCAGAAAAGCCAAAACCTTGGGTAGTAATCTTTTCATTTTCAAATAATTACAGTGTTTTGTGTGAAATGAATTTGCTCAATATTAATGCCTATTACACAAGTTAGAAGATGATTTTAGTCATCATTAAAAGGCTAAGCCCTTTCTAAATTTGACTTTTTTATTAATTTAGCTCCCACTTAGTGTAAATTTGACACTAAGGTAATTTAAAATTATTAAAATATCATTTTTATGAGAAAAATCTACACTTTAGCATTAGCCCTATTTGTTGCGGCTGCTGCAACTGCACAAGTAACAGTTACCTACAAGGTAGACGTAACTAACTATGTTGCAGGTACTGAATTAAACGAAAACGGCATGAGAATCGGCGGTGACTTTGCTACCGTTGGCGGTACCCTTGCCGATGAGACTGCAGTTCCCGATTGGTCTCCATCAAGTGCCGAGTGTGCCATGACTGACGAGGGAGACAACATTTGGTCTATCAGTGTTGTTTACGGAACAGATGCCATTGGTACTACTCAACAATTTAAGTTTGTAAACGGAGATTGGGGAACCAACGAAGGAGGCGAAACTAGTGGAATTGCTACTGGTGGTTGTGGTACTGATGATGGTAGTGGAAACATTAACCGTACGCTTGAAATTCCATCAAACAACATTAGCCTTACTTACTGCTACGATTCTTGTAAAACCTGCAGCGGAGACGATGCATTGGTAGGAATGAGAGATTTTAAATCAGTTGAGAACCTTAGCGTTTTCCCTAACCCTACTACAAGCAATACTACTTTTAAGTACACCTTAAACGACGAAAACAGAGTTGTAATTAAAATTTACAATGTTTTAGGTGCTGAAGTAGCAACCGTATTTAACGGTAACCTAAGTGCTGGTACTTACCAAGTTGAAGCTACATTGGCTAACTTAAACAGAGGTGTTTATGTTTACCAAATGCAAATTGGCGAAGACACCACTGCGGGTCAGATAATGAAAAGATAGAATACTAAACATTATTTGCTTTAAAAGCTCTGCCGAATGGCAGGGCTTTTTTTTTGCCCTTAAAACTATTGTTATGGTACAATAGCATATTGAACGCAAGCCCAACTTTTAATTCCTGAGTTTGATTTTAAAACGCACTCAAACTTTTTAAAGCTTAGTTTTTGACCTTACTTATTAATGCAAAAGGGTTTTAGCGTTTATATAAAACAGAGTGTAGATTAAAAAGTGAGTATGATGTTTATACGGGGTTAGTGCATTTTTTAAGGGTACTAGGCATAGCCCTTTATTTTGTAAACTAATAGGCCAATCCACTCATGAAAAAGGCTGGCCCAATTACCAAACACCACAACATTGGGTAGTAAAAAGGTACGTAAATCGTAATCTTCTCGCGACCGTGTGGGATCAGTAGGAAACACATCAAACACAAGATTCTGCTTTTTAAAACAGGCCACTGAGCGAGGCATGTGCTTGGCTGATGTAATTAAAAGAAGATTATTATACGATACTGAATCTAATAATTGAGCAGTAAATAGTGCGTTTTCATAGGTGTTTCGCGCATCAGATTCTGCAATTACATCATTTTCAGGGATCCCTAGGTTGAGTAAAAAATTTTTTAAAAAAGTTGCCTCACGGTATTGTACGTCAAATATTCTGCTCGATCCTCCGGTTATTAAAATCTTTTTGAGTTTGCCTTGTCCATATAAATTAACGGCCTGCAAAATTCTATCACCGCCGCCCGCAAAGTGCGCATCGTCAGTTTCACGGCTCAAATATGTCATGCCCGTAAGTACGATACCATAATCGTAGGTTTTTTGCACATTTTCAATGGCAACTTCATTGGGCTCGTAAATCCGCCTTACTTCATTATAAATAAAACCGTTCGAAAAAAACATAAAGAAAACAAAGGCCCACTTTATTAGCTTGTTTTTGCGCTTATTATCTTTTACTAGGAGTATATATATAAAAAGGGCGTAAAACCAATTGTGTGGTGCAGTTAAAAACGAGAGCACCTTTGAGAGTACAAAGAACATTTACTCTTCCGCTTTTGGAGTTGCCTTTTTATCGCCTACCTGTTCTACTTTATAAACAAAGTATTTGGTTTCGCCGCGCCAAAAAAACTTGAAGTACTTCTCGTTATACCTAAGCTTTACACGGTAGCTACCGTCTACCGCAGCTTCAATTGCTTTAAGCACAGCGGTATCACCTTTTTCTACTGAGAAGTCCCAAAGGTTACTCGCTATATCGCCGCCTTCGCCAGTTGCTAGGCCACCACTAAGCAATTGACCTTCGTAGGTTTTAAACATGGTACCTTTTTTACTCAACTTTACCACAGTTCCTGATCTAAAACCATCGCTAAAGTTGAGATTGTAGGCAAGTGAAAAGCCCAATAAGGCTACTAAAAAAACAATTATTGCAGTTATGGTTATGGTTCTTTTCATCTACGTTTTATTGTTTTGATCATCCCGTTTTTGTGCCAGTAACACTCTGATTGCATTTATTACTAATCGAAAAGCCCCCCTTTTAACTTTTGGCCAACTGGCGGCAAAGGGTAGGGGATGAGTCAAACGATGTGCGTTTATACTAAATCTTTAGTAACTGGTATAGTTGCGGAAATGCCAATTATTATTTTCAAAGATAAATATGCACAACAACTAAAAACTAAAATTAAAGCTTCAAAACAATAAACTTATAAAAAGCCAACCATACAAAAGGCAAATCCCAGTTAGGTTAGAGCTATAAAGGTTAAAAGGCGAAATTATTTAGGCGTCTTGCGGATTATCAATTTTATAAATTACCGTAACACCTTGGCCAGCATCTAAAGAAAAATTCCTGTCATTTACCAAAAACGTGGTTTGGTTTGCCATGTATCTTAGCTTAAGCATAATGGCTATTTGAATTCCTACCCTAAACATCAATTTAAAAGGGGAATAAAATTTATAAGCAATAGCCAATAAGCAAGGGGTTTTGAGCGGCAAAAGGCTTTTTTAGGTATTTAAGCAGATGTAGGAATGCAAAAACCAAAGGTAAATCATAAAAGTATTTTGCCTTTTTTGGTAAACATGATATGCGTTATAGTACACTTTACAATTATTAAATAATATTGTTATCTGATTATTTTTATTATGAGCTATAAAACAATAATTACAGGTACCGGGAGCGTGGTTCCTGAATGGATAACAAAGAACTCAGATTTTCATTACAATAGATTTTTTACCGATAAGCAAGAGCCAATAACTACACCTGCACCTGAAATTACGGCTAAGTTTCAAGAGATTACTGGAATAGAGGAACGCAGGTGGATTGATGAAAAATTCAACTCATCAGACCTTGGCTATGGTGCTGCTAAAATTGCTATTGAAGATTCAGGTATAGATCCTGAAGAATTAGATCTTATAATTTTTGCGCACAATTTTGGCGATGTTCAAAAACACACCATTCAAACCGATGTGCTGCCAGCGTTGGCATCAAGAGTAAAGCACAAGCTTGGGATAAAGAATCCAAATTGTGTGGCATTTGATACTCTTTTTGGTTGCCCCGGCTGGATTCAAGGCATAATACAAGCCAATATGTACTTTAAGGCCGATGAAGCAAAAAAAGCACTAGTAATTGGTAGTGAAACCCTATCGAGGGTTTTAGATATGAACGATAGAGATAGCATGATATTCTCTGACGGTGCAGGGGCCTGCGTAATTGAGCGTGTTGAGTCAGCCGATAGTGGAATATTGGCTACAGCTGCCATGTCTCATACGTTTGAAGAAGCGTATTATTTATTCTTAGGCAAGTCAAATTTTCCTGGTGCCGATCCACGCATTAGATATATAAAAATGCATGGTAGAAAAGTGTATGAATACGCGCTTAAAAATGTGCCGCAAGCCATGAAAAATTGTTTAGATAAAGCAGGAGCAGATATAAATGATGTAAAAAAGATATTTATACATCAAGCCAATGAAAAACTAGACTCAGGTGTAATTAAGCGCTTTTTTAGGCTGTATGGTATTAAGCAAGTGCCAGAGAACATAATGCCCATGAGCGTACATAAATATGGCAATAGCTCGGTGGCCACAGTACCTACTCTTTTTGATGAAGTAAGAAGAGGAAAACACCAAGGCCATCAGATTAACAATGGCGACTTGGTATTATTTGCTTCGGTAGGTGCCGGAATGAATATTAATGCCATTGCTTATAGAGTTTAAGCAAAATAGGTGTCTAGCATTTTTTTCATGTGATTATTTAGTCCAAGCCCTTTTTGTTCAACAAAATCAATGGGCACACTATAATCTTCAGGTTTAAACTGTTCAATTTCAGTAGCCCATTTGTTGGGGTTAAAACTGCTAATTACTTTACCCGTTTTGGGGGTTAAAATCTCTTTACCACCGCACATATTACTTGTAATTACCGGTTTTCCGCAGGCCAATGATTCTGATACAATTTGGCCAAAAGGTTCGTAACGAGCCGGATGCAAACAGCAGTCGGCCAGTTGATAAAGTTCTTGTGGTTTATTAGCAAAGCCCACAAAACGCACATTTTTAAGTTGAGTTTCAACTTTAGGGTATCCGGCTACAAGTAATAAAACGGGTTTGTTTTCAAGCATTTTAAAGGCGCTAAGCAAAATATCTAAGCCTTTTCGATAATGGCTTGCCGAAACAAACACAAATACATTAACATTTAATGGTACACCGTAGCTATGCCTAAGCTCCATTTGTTTTTTATTACTTACTCTGCCAAATTGCTGAGTATTTAGTGGCGGGTAAATAATTTTTATTTTATCAGAATCGGCCTTGTAGAGTTCAATAAACTCATTTTTCATCATTTGCGATGCCGCAAAAATTATTTGGCAATTATCAGCCAGTTTTTGATCAAGGTAATTTTGGGCAAAATCGCCAATGCCTCGGCCGCTTTTGTTCATTGCCTTTAAAAAGCCCTTGTGATTGCTGGGCCCTAATACAGCTTTTTGGTATGAGGTTCGGCCCAACGAAAGCTCAAAATCAAAAGTTTTGGTTTTTAAAAAGGTACCAACTTTATGGTTAAAATACATTCTGCGCAAAGGCTTGGGCACAATACCCATATTTAGTTTTACAATATTTACCAAAGGGCTAAATGTAACTTGGCCCGTATTTTTTGCACAAATAATGGTTACAGAATGGCCCTGCTCTACAAAGTATTGGGTGTAATTAATTAGGCGAGTTTCTAAACCGCCGCGCTTTGCAATTCTGTAATGTATAAGGGCAACCTGCATAATACTGCGAAAGTAATTGTACGTAAGCTCGTAAATAAAAACCTACCAATTAGCTACTTTTATATTTAATATGATTAAGCCCGCTTTTTTACAAGTTAACGATAAAGTTGCTATAACTTCAACTGCCCGAAAACTCCCTAAATCAACAATAAAAAATGGTGTTGAAGTATTAACCCAATTGGGTTTTAAAGCGGTAGTTTCTGATACTATTGGTGCCGAGCATTACATTTTTGCGGGCAACGATACCCATAGGCTACAAGAACTACAGCGATTTTTAGATGATGAATCGATTAAGGCCATTTGGCTTGCCCGTGGTGGTTATGGTAGCATTAGAATTTTAGAACAACTTAATTGGGATAATTTTACCAAGCATGCTAAATGGCTTATTGGCTTTAGCGATGTAACCAATCTTTTGGCTAAAGTAAATGATTTAAACATTGCATGCATACATGGT
>JBMYOR010000011.1:0-18736 GCA_049599535.1 Bacteroidia bacterium
GATGCCTATGCATTAATTACCGCAGCCATTTATTTTAACAATAACAACCCCGTGAGCTTTTTGCAAATGGGTAAACTGCAAGAAACCATAAATCAAACCGATAGCGCCGAAATAGCCTATAATCAAGCGCTAATGATTGATCCTTCTTTTGAAGAAACACTAATTACGCTGATTGATTTTTACAGTAAAAAGAAAGATAAGTACAAGGTAAAAGTGTATACCGATAGGCTTAACAAGGTGCGAAAAAGAAAAAGAAACCTTGTAAATGAGTAGCGATATTAAGCGAGAAAAAAGGGAATTAAGGGCCAAAATGGCGCAAACAGCCAAATTGCTTTCGCCCGATTATTTTGCCCAAAAAGATCAATTATTATTAGATAAATTAGGTCAGCATGAGTTGGTAAAAAGGGCGAATTGTATTTTATCATATTGGTCAATGCCAAAAGAAGCGGCCACTCAACAACTAAATCAAAATTGGATTGCTACCAAGCAGGTTTTGCTACCGGTAATTAATGGTGCCGAGCTTATGCTCAAAAATTTTGAAGGCAAAAGCAAAATGGTACAAGAGCCCAAATACGGTATTTGGGAGCCAAATGGAATCCAATTTACAGCGTACGATAAAATTGATTTGGTAATTGTGCCAGGTGTTGCCTTTACCAAAAGTGGCCTTAGGTGCGGCCACGGAAAAGGCTACTACGATAAACTATTACCTAAATTAAAAAATGCCTATAAACTTGGTATTGCTTATGATTTTCAAAAGGTGCAGCAACTACCCACCAATCAGTTTGATATTACTCTAAATCAAGTACTTTTTGTGTAAATATGAGCGAAAAGGGATTATTAAGCGGATGGGGCAATTACCCTAAAGTGCCCACCCAAGTAAATTATTACGGGGCCAAAACAAATGGCCAACAAATTTACCGTGGTATGGGCCGTAGCTATGGCGATGAAGCCGTTTGCGAAAACGGCAGTACGATTTACACCACTAAGCATAATCGAATTTTAGCCTTAAAAAATGGGATTTTAAAAGTACAATCAGGCATTACTTTAAGGGAGGTAATACATGCGGTTTTACCAAAAGGGTATATGCCAATGGTATGCCCTGGTACCGAGTATGTAACCATTGGTGGTGCCATTGCAAATGATATACATGGCAAAGGGCACCATGTTGATGGTAGTTTTATCAATAGCGTAAAAAGTTTTAGCCTTGTATTAGGCAATGGCGAGCAACTAAATTGTTCTCGAAACCAAAATACCGATTTATTTTTTGCTAACGCCGGCGGTTTGGGGCTTTTTGGTTTTATAAACGAAGTTGAATTGTGGCTAAAACCTGTAAAAAGCGCCTATTTTAAAACCCAATCATTTAAGGCAAAAAACTTTGACCAAATGCTTGAGCTGCTCGATACCGAAGGGCTAAAGTGGCACTATACCGTTGGTTGGATAGATACTTTAAAAAGTAACTTACCAGGTGTGCTGGTTTGTGGAGAGCATTTTGAGCCCGAAAATCCAAACAAAAGTGATTTGGCTGTGGCCGATAAAGAGCCTATAGAGTTGCCTGAAGTTTTTCCGAACGGCTTGCTAAACGGAATAAGCATACCCATACTAAACAAGGTAATTGCGTTAAAACAAAAGGCTGTAAGGGGTAAAGTGCATTACCAACCTTTCTTTTTTCCTCTCGATATTTTAAAAAACTGGAATGCTGGCTATGGCCCAAATGGTTTTATTCAATACCAATTTGAAGTGCCATTAAAAAACGGACATCAAAACCTTAAAATCATATTTAAAGCGATTGAAAAATCAGGGTGTAAGCCGTTTTTAAATGTAATTAAACGGTTTGGTAATCCTACGGGCAGGTATTTGTCGTTTCCGAATAGTGGCTACACTTTGGCGCTCGATTTTGCCGCGAGTAAGCAAGTGTTTACCATGGCAAAGCAGCTTAACAAGTTAATAGCCCAAATGGGTGGCAAAGTTTATTTGGCAAAAGATGCGTTGCTTAATGCCAGTAGTTTTAAAAAAATGTATCCGCATTATGAGTCGTTTCAGCAACTAAGAAACGATGTTCCAGGTACTCAAAAGTTTAGTTCCGCTTTATCCTTAAGGCTTAATATTTAATCTGTTCGCAACCATTTTACCCGTTTTCGCGTCACATAATATGTGGTAATGTGCAGTGCGTGTTATTACATACTATATTTACGTCACTTTTTTTTAAAAAGGAAAGAAATTAAAATCTCCCCTATGCACAATAACCTTATGCGATTTCTTTTCTCGTTGACTATCGGATTGTTTTTGAGTGCCAATGCTATGGCGCAATGTAACACAATTGATTTTTCGGCGAGCAAAACCACAGGCTGTGCGCCATTGCCCATCTCATTTACTGCTCAAAATATTCCAGCATCGGCAAAAGTTGAATGGGATTTAGGCGGCGGATTTGTAAATGGTACCGATACAGCCTTTAGAATATTTACTACTAGTGGTCAAAAAACGGTAAAACTTAGAATTACGCTAAGTGGCCAATCTATACCCTGCACCACAATTACCAAAACCAATATAATTAATGTGCTGCCAAAGCCTGATATTAATCTTTGGCAAAGCGACACCTTATTGTGTGCAGGTGCCAGCTCTGTACAGTTTATTGATAGTACCTTGGGTGTAGCCCAAAGAACCTGGATTTTTAATGGGAATACCGAATCAACTACCGGCACTACAATCACCAAAAATGTAGGTGTGGGTAATCACTCTATAAACCTTATTGTAAAAAATAGCTTTGGCTGCGAATCTGTTTATCGAGATAATTATGCGGTTGGTGTTTACAACTCAATAGATATTGAGATATGTGGTAAGTTGGTAGAAACAAATGATGAAACTACGGGAAATTTCTCAGGTAATATTTTAAATAGCACTTTTAAGCCCGATAGTTTTAGATGGGTATTTGAAGATGCTAGTCCAAGTACAAGTACATCAAGCAATCCAAAAGGTATTACTTGGAGCTCGCCTGTAACCGAGCATGAAGTTACCATGTACATGATTTTTCCGGGTGGCTGTAAGTTTAATTTTTCAAAGTCTGATTTTGTTGAGCCTTTTCTCTCAGTTGATGATGACACCGCTTGTGTAAGGCAAGAGCTCGAGATTAGTAATCTTGCTGCTGACAATGGTCGTCAAGATTTTAGTATGAGTTTTCCGGGCGCCAATTACAAGGGTGGTAATGTCACAAAAAAATTCACCATTACTTATGTATCAACAGGCTCAAAAGATTTGGTGTATTCATATAAATACAGCGGACATGATGATGCTTGCGAAACATCGGTAAGGGCAAAAGATTTGGTGTTTATTGAAGGCCCTTTGGCACGTGCATTTTCAAACGATAAAAACAAATGTACCTTAGACTCCCTACTAATTCAGAGCAACTCGGCAGTGCCATCAACTGGCGATAATCTGTATACCTGGTCTATTTTTGATGACGATAGCAATATGATTAAGCCCACACCATTGGGGCCAACAAAAGATCTTAAATCATTTAAAATAAAATTTGACACATTTGGCGTATACAATCTTGCACTAAAGGTAGAAAACACTGGCAATGGTTGTGTAGACAGTGCCTTGTTTAAAAACTACATCAGAAATATTCCGCCAGCGGCTGATGTTGATTTCTCAGATACGCTATTGTGCGCCGATGATAACTTGACGCTCGAAGACGCTACCCAGCCCCCTTCAGCGCCAGGAAATCCGTATAAGTACAATTGGTTAATAAAGCACAACGATAGCTCAAACATTACATTTCAATCGCAAGGAAAAAAAGTGGTGCGTACCTTAAAAATGCCCGGTAAATATAAGGTGAGACTAATTGTTGAAAGTAATAAGTCTTGTATCGATACCTTGATTAAAGAGATTGAAGTGAGGGGTATTTTAGGAGAAGTTTTAGTAGATAGCACCAAGGGTTGCCCGGGGTTTGAAACTACGGTTGATGTTGATATTGAATTGATTTATCCCGATACATCAAACCCAAATTACGTTTACGCTTGGGATGCTTTTCCTAAAGAGCCAGTTACATATGGCGACTCAACTTTAAAAAGCACTACCGTAAAATTTGATGAAGCCAACTGCTACTCAGCAACACTTTATGTAAATGATGTGCACGGCTGTAAAAAAGAACTTGAATCGCCCCAAATATGCATTGGTGTTGAAGCCAACTTTGGTTGGGAAGAAGATACATTAGCACAATTATGCCTAAACGAAGAGTTTCCTTTAGTTGATAGTTCTAAATACGCTGTTGCAGAATACCGATGGTCAGTAGATAATCACAGGGGTTTAGATTTTACAGATTCAACATCTCGGTTTAGCAAAATAATATTTAGAGAAGCCGGTACCTTTAAAATTCAGCAATGGGTAAGTAGCGGAGCACCTGCTAATTGTGTTGATTCAATTACTCGCACTATTGTAATTGAAGCGCCTGAAGCAAAATTTAAAGTAGACAAGCCGCTCACTAAATGTGCACCACAGCAAATTACTTTTACCAATGAGAGTAAAAACGCCAATGGGTTTACTTGGCTTTATGGCGATGGTGGTATTGGTACCAACGCGAGCACCGATCATATTTACGTTTATACAACAAACAATATTGCTGGCTTTACTCCCAAATTAGTTGCTTTTAAGGTGGGTTCAGAGCAGTGCGCCGATACTTTTGAATATGCCAATAAGGTGAGAATAATAGGACCAACACCTGAGTATAGCGCTGATAAACTTTTTGGATGCGATACGGTTGAAGTGGAATTTTTTAATTTAACTGCACCTATTAATGCCGATTATGTTTTTGACTACGGCGATGGCTCGGCTCCCGATTCAAACAAAATAAGAAAACACACATATACTTACAATAGCACTGCAAATGAAGATTCAGTGCTGTATTTTCCTACCATTATAGCAAGCTCGTTTGGTTGCGATGCCTTTTATACCGATACCATTACTGTTTACAAATCGCCAACGGCCAATTTTAGCTTCGATACGCTTGCCGGTTGTAGGCCTTTAACGGTTACATTAGTTCAAAACAATACCAAATACCGCAATTTTCATTGGGACCTTTGGAACGATAGTACAATTGACTCAATAAATCAGGATACAGTAGTTTGGACCATTGACACAGTGGGTAAATTTGGTGCTTCTATTTACGCAACTGTGGGCCAATGTTCAAGTGTTTTTGGGCTCGATAGTAGTTTTGAAGTAGGCAGGGCTCCATTAGCGGGCTTTAGTTTAAGTACAAGGCAGGGTTGTGATACACAAACAGTGTTTTTTAGCAATAATACCACGCCCACAAGCGCCAATTTTGTGATTGATTATGGCGATGGCTCAAAGCCAGATACCAACATAATGAGCAGCCATTTGTATAGCATACCGGCTACGTACCCAGATGATTCAATAATTTATTATCCACGGCTAACGGCATCATCTTTTGGTTGTGATAATGTAGTTGAAGATACCGTGGTAATTTATAGAGCGCCTTCAGTTTCAATTTCAATTGATTCTTCAATTGGCTGCCAGCCATTCGATGCGGTATTATTAGCAACGGTTTCGAGCAACTTTGGTTACCAATGGGATTTGTATAGCGATGGCATTATTGATACCCAAGATGTGGCAAGTTGGCCAATTACACTCGATACTTTTGGCTACTTTGATGTAACAGTTTCGGCAAACTACCGCGGCGGTTGCGTTACCACCGTAAAAGTAGATTCAATTGTAAGGGTTGTAGATTTACCACAGCCTGGCTTTACAATGGATGTTACACAAGGTTGCGATTCGTTTAGCGTTAGTTTTAACAATACAACCTCACCAGCTTTTACATCATACTCATTTGATTATGGCGATGGATTTTTGGTTAGCGATACCATTGTTGAGCATAAGTACAAGTTTTCAGGATTAGATGATTCAATTATTTATACGCCTAGAATTGTAGGTACAAGAGTGCTTTGTAATGCTGAGTTTGCCGATTCGGTAATAGTATATAAATCGCCTACTGCTGATTTTACTATTGATACTACCTACGGATGTGAGCCCATGCAATTTGAATTATTAAGCACATCAACCAATAATTTTAAACTAGAATGGGATGTGTTTAACGATACCACTATTGAGAAAGTTAATAGCGATACTCTACTATTTTCTACCGACTCAGTAGGGCAGTGGCCCGTAAGGTTGTGGATTGAATACGTGGGCGGCTGCACATCATCAAAAGTAGTTGACAGTTTGTTTAGGATTTACAGAATGCCTGTGGCCGACATTTTATTTGATACTACAAGTAGTTGCGATTCGCTTTCGGCAACTTTTACTACCAACAATCCTAATGATTCGTTTATTATTAACTACGGAAATGGCCTTACCGATACTAATATAACCCAAACAGCTAGCTATTATTTCCCTTTGGCAGTTACAAAAGATAGTGCTGAGTTTTATGTAAACTATACGGTGTTTAATCCGCTTTTGGCAGCTTGTAGCCATACACAAATCGATACATTAGTAGTATTTAAAAGTCCAACGGCAAGTTTTGTAGCTGATACCTTGTTTGGTTGCACGCCAATGTTGGGCACCTTTACCAATACCAGTGCCAGAGCAGTTAAAACATTTTGGGATTTTGATGCAGATAGCCTTAGTGATGATACTTTGATTACAGCTACCGATACTTTTAGCGCAGGTAAGCAAACTATTGGGCTGGTAATTGAGAGTGTTGAAGGTTGTAGAGATACGCTTTACAAAAAAGACTATTTAACGGTATATAATACGCCAGAAGTTGATTTTACTGCATCGCGAGTTGTATCATGTGCTAATGATCCAATTCAGTTTAATGATATTTCAAAGCTCGATACTTTGGTGGCTTTTAGAAAATGGAATTTCTCAACTTCGGTAAACCCAGATTTTACAGTAGTGCCTTCACCCGCCATTGAGTTTCCGGCGGCAGGCGAGTATCAAATCACCTTATCTGTAACTGATAGTAATTTTTGCACATCGGCCGATACTTCATCAATCGAAATTATAAATGTTGATACCCCTGATTTTGTAAATCCTCTAAGCTTAACCACATCAATTGTAAGTGGTAATTCTATTGCCTGGAATGCATCAAGCCTTAACGATTTTGAGAGTTACACGCTTATTAGAGTTTATAAAGATGATTCGGTGGGAGTTGACGTAAGCGGAACCGCATTTAGTGATCCAATTGCCGATTTTGATGAGTTGGCCATATATAGGTTAATGGTTACCGACTCTTGCGGAAATCGATCATTCTTATCGCCGCATTTGTCAAGGCTCGTAATTGGCGGCGATAATAAATTAGATAATGTACTTAAGGTAAACTGGGATTATATAGGTTGGAACAACTGGCAAAAGTTTTTAATACATAGAAGATATCCATCGAGCAGCACTTGGAATTTAATTGACAGTGTTACCGACCCGCTTCAAACCCAGTTTTTAGATAGTACGGCGTGCGATAGCGGCTATGTTTATCGTGTTGAAGGTATCACAAAATATGGTGCATCGTCAATGTCAAACGAGATTGCGCTAACATCTCAGTTTAGTAAAAAAACAAGTGCACTGCAGCTATATACTGTTTCGGTACAAGACAATAAAATGGTGCGCCTAGATTATGAGAAAAACCAACATCCAGGTCAGCGTAAATACGTAATTGACCGCGCCGGCAACGATAGAGTTTGGCAAATTGAGTATGATTCTTCATTTGCAAGCTTTTACTACGATAGCTTGGCCAATTTTAAAGATGAGTATTACCATTATCGTGTTTATATGCTCGACTATTGCGGCAACAGAAATCCAGTTTCAAATGAAGGTACATCAATTGCACTACTTGGCAATGGCCAAAACGGCAATGTAAACCTGCGATGGAATCAATACTTAGGATGGCCCACAGAGTACAGTTTTGAGTTGCAGATTAAATACGGAAATAATGGCTTTAAAAAGCTTGCATCGTTTAATGATGATGGCCTAAGCTACGTAGATTACGAAATACATAGTGAACTTGATACACCATGGTGTTACAGAATTGCGGCAATTCAAAAAAGCGGTAGAAAAGATTCGGTATTTAGCAATTATTACTGCGATTATTTAACCGATTCAATTTACGTTCCTAATGCTTTTTCTCCTAACGATGATGGCGTAAACGATTACTTTATTATAGGTGGAGAAATTTTAAAACGCGATGATTTAGGCACTTTGCAATCTTATAATCTTAAAATATTTGATAGATGGGGCGAAAGATTATTTGAAACCAATAACCCAAAAGTAGATTGGGATGGTAAAAAAGCTGGAATTACAGTGCCGCTGGGCCAATATTTGTACATACTTGAACTTGTTGATGAAAACGGAGAAGAGAGTATTGAAACAGGTCCTGTTTTTGTAATTAAGTAAAAAAATATTCGGTAAACATTTATCTTCGCAAAAACTGCAAAGACTTAAAATGAAAAGAGTTCTCCTATTTAGTGTGTTGCCATTAATGGTGTTTTTGACTGCATGCGGACAAGATGATGATACCCCAATTGACGAAGGGAATAAAAACGAACCACAAACTGTTGAAGAATTGGCTACCATACTAGGCGGTGAAGGTGGCTATAAATTGTGGGAAGGTGATAGCCTTGTTTGGGAAGGGAAAGAATGGTGGCAATCGCTATACGACCCAGCTACAGATACTTATGAAGAAGAGCAAGAGGTAACTGATGATCCCAATTATCAATTTTTAAAACATAAAATTTGGTTTAAACATAGCCAATACAGCACCGAAAGATTTGGCTACCCCGTAGGTAAAGGTATTTGGACAGATAGGCTAGGTAGCACGGGTTTTAACTATGAGTTTACCGAAGGAGAAATGGAAACAATTTATGTAAACAAAACTGAGAGCTATCCGCCTGATGGTGGTAGACAAGATTGGACCATTATTACCCTTACTGATGATGAGTTTAGCTTTGAAAGGGATTGGCGCTACGGCGGTGAGATTAAAAAAGACAGATTTGTTTGGACCAAGAAAAAGTAAAAACAAGTAAATAACACATAAAAAAAGTCGCTAATAGCGGCTTTTTTTATGTGTTCTCAATTTTTAAAACAAGCGCCTGTAGCACTTCAGCGTATACTTTGTGCTTGCCTTTAAAGGGTATCCAATTCGGCTTTATATTAAGTTTAGAAACTATGGCATCGTTTTCTGCTTGGCTGCGTTTATTCCAAAACTCATCTTTATCGCCCCTTAATTGCCAGCTCATAAACTTTTTGTTTTCAAATGCGGTAATGTCTAAATCGGGTGGAAAAATGCCTGCATACAACACCAAATGATCAGGGTTTATTATGCCATTTTGAATCCAACGGCACGCAGTAGCGGCACCTTGGCTAAAACCAAAAACAATCCATTTTATATTTTTATTTAGTTTTTGCTCAAAGCTCAATTTTAAATTGTTTAAATATTGCACATAATCTGCAATATCAGTTTCTCGGTCTTCTTTGGTCATCCAGGTAGCGCCTATTTTTTTATCTAAAATTCCAACGCCATTTAAATAAAATCTCGATTGGGCTTCGGGCACAATTACTAAATGTTTTTTTGAATCTAGCCCTTCAAACTTTTTGCTAAAGTAACTGGCCAATTGACCATAACCATGCAGGGCAACCCAAACAAATTCAATGCTTTCATAGTCATTTGTATTGGTGTATACTCTCGCTGTTTTGGTAGTTTTAAAGTGTTGCAGGTGCATAATGCAAAGTTTAGTAATACTTTAAATATTATACTTAAATCAAGCTTAATAAATATGTGCCTTATTAGCCAATGTTGGCGGTAATTATTTTCGAGTGATCTAATAAATTATAAGTTAGAAGCTTAAAGCAGTAAAAGGTTAAACACTATTTTAGGGGCCTTTGTGGTTTTTAATGGGGTATGCAAATTACCCTTATCATTACAATAATTCAACTAATGATTGATAATAAAGGATTTAAAACCCCTTACCACTTGGGTTAAGGGTTGGGGCAAAACCAAAATGTATAAAACCATTTGCCACTAAATATTAAATGATTTACCGTTTTTATTCCACAAAAAAATATTAATTCACATCCAAAACTTGCGTAAAGCTCTGTATTTGCCCCATCCCTAACCTCCCGAAATAGTCGGGATGGAAGGGAACTTGTCCTTCCCCCTGCGGGGGAAGTTAGAAGGGGGCAAACAAATGCGCACAGATCTATTTGTTTGGTTGTGGTATGATTGCTGGGAATCATTTTTTAAAACAACTATTAATAAGATTAGCATGCAACACTCCCCAAAACTTCCATTTATTTGATTTAAGAAATTAAACAACTAAATAAACCTTATAGCTTGTAAATAGTATTTAGCGCATTTTTGCATTTATCTACAGGTTCACAAATGATTTTGAATACAATACCAAGCTTAGCCCATAAAAAAATGGGCATGCTTTACATTTTATTGTTTTTATGGTTCCCGAATAATGCACTTTGGGCTAAACCTATCTCAATAAACAGTCAAGTTCAAATCTTTAAAACGTTGCCCAATGTTTCGGCCCAAAAAGCTTGGAGCATGTTTACCGACAAATCTGTTACTCTTGAAAAAAACAAAACATCCTTTGGTTTTTCGAACCATATTTACTGGGCGGTAATTGAAAAAAAACAAATTAACCCAAACTATAATTTTCTTGTAGTTAGAAACCCCAATATAGACTCAATTAGTGTTTTTACTGTACGTACAAAAGAGTCAAAACCAGAGCTAATAGGCATTAGCGGAGATAAAGTAAGTTATTCTACCAGAAGCTTGCCCTATAAACTACCTACCTTTAAAATTAACCCACTTGACCCGGGTTACCTTTTGCTTAAAATTGACAAACGCAATGCGTCGGTAAATTTCCCTTTATTATTATGGCAAAAAAAATCACTTGAGCTTATTACAATTAAGCAAAACACTTATTATGGTTTTGGTTTTGGCATATTACTTATTTTGGCATTTTTCTCAATACTTATTGGCCTTAACACTAGGCAAAAAGAAATAACGGCCTATGGCTTTTATGTGAGTTCAATGTTTGTGTATTTATTTATTTCATTGGGCTTGGCGTTTCAGTTTACATACCCTGAAAACACCACATTAAATAATAATTTGCGCACCCTAAGTCTATTAATAGTAGTGGTGGCAACAGTATTTTTTAACAAACAATATTTTAGAACAAATACCCTTTCAAAACTTTTAAAAAACAGTTACAACTTTGTTATTATTGGATTTTTAGTTTTACTAGGGCTTTGGTGGCCATTGCATTCTACTTATGCATCAAATGCTATTGTAATTATTAATATTATGTACGGGCTTATACTCATTCATATTGTAAGCGTAATTTTTACTATTATTAAATTATTTAAAAGACAAAAACGTGATGTACTATTTTACTTAGGCGCTTTTACATTTTTAATTATTGGTTCAATATTTTCTATGTTTATTGAATACGGTCTAATAGAAACATCATTTTTTGCCACAATTCCCATTATTTATGGCATTATAGCTGAGATTATTGTGCTTTCGGTGGGGTTAAGCTTTAGATATAAAAACCTATATATTGAAAAACAAAACCTTAGTTTAGAATACAACAATCACTTAAATAGCATTAAAACACTTAACCAACAAAATAAAGCCTTAACCCAAGAGATTGAACATTTAAGCCAAAACCGAATGGTTGATACTCATTCAGATTTTGTAACTATTGGCAGGTCTCATTTAAAAGTACTTGACATTAAATACATAATGGTAGATGGCCGATACTGCAACATATATTTAAGGAATAAAGAGAACCCCGTATTAGAGCGTATTACATTAAAAGATATTGCGCAAGAACTAGATGCAAAACAATTTATTAGAGCGCATAGATCTATTTTAGTTAACCTTAATTATATAAGCAAATTACAAACCGATAGTTTAAAGCTATCAACAGGAGAAGTATTACCCCTTGGTAGATCGTACAAAAAAGATATTCAGCAAGGTTTGCTTAAAACATAGGTATTTAAAGAGGTAACAGGAATGCTGAAACAAAACATTTCCGATGGAATGAACTCCGCCTTTTCTGATCTGCAGCTAGCGATTTCAATCGCAAGCACCAAAAAATAATTGAACTTTAAACTACCCAAAAGGTCAATTCAAAACATATAAATTTTGTGGTATTGCCGCCAACATCCATTTATTTAAAAATTAAATTACGGTGTAGTGTAACCAAAAGCCTTACTTGTGGTACTCTTTAGTGTAGCATGAGCAAAAAGCACAACGGCAAAAAACAAAGGTTTATGGCCATGTACCAACAGGTGCATGAGCCCCTATCGCGCTATTGCGCTTCGCTATGCGGAAACAATTACGACGCCAAAGACCTGATGAACGACAGCATTTTAATAGCATTTGAGAAGTTTGAGCAATCGCCAATTGAGAATTTTAAGGCCTACTTGTTTGGTATTGCATCAAACTGCTATTATAAAAGCCAACGCCGCAATAAATTTAGTGGGAGCGCTACCACTGAATATTTGGAGCAAAAAATTGATCACAGCCAAAACCCCGAATCAAAAACCGATTTTGAGTTGCTTAAAACTTACTTGCAGCAGCTAAAATCAGAACAACGAGAAGTGTTTGTGTTGCACGAGATTAATGGCTTTAAGCTGGCCGAAATTGCTAAAATTCAAAACACTAGCCTTAGCAACGTAAAACAACGGGCAAAACGGGCCCGCGACAAAATGCTCTTATTACTAAAAGAGCCCAGTTGTACAAATGAAAACAACCACCTTAAAATTATTGGATTATGAATAATGACGATAGACTAAAAAATCTGGTGGACGCGGCTAAAAATGAAAAACCGCTGTTTTCAATTACCGAAGTTGAAAATGTTTTAGACCAAAACACTAGGTCTAAAACCTTGCCAAAACACACTAAATTAATTGCACTAATGAGCCTAATAATAATAATTTCAAGCCTAATATTTTTCCAACTCAATGCCCCTAAAAATCAAAAAACCAACTTACCTAATAAAACTACCGAAACATTCACTCAAAAAACCCCAATTAATGATCACAACTCAAGTTTGATAAAACCCCAAATAATAAACTCAGACACTACTAGCTTGGCAGCTAAACGCTTAAACAAAGACACCGCTAAAACGCGCGTGGTTTATTATGTAAAGCCGTATAATCCTGAGCCCAAAAAGCCCTTTATTTACAATGAAACTAGCGATAAAAGCCCTAATCAGAAACCCTTACTTAATAACTATTTCCCTGAAATAACTGAAGAAGATTGGACTCAATTAAATATGACCATAGGTAAAAGAAAGTTGGAATATAACATTGAAGATCCAACAGATTCAGCTTCGCATTATGTTATGTTTACCTATAACTATGCAGATTACAAATCGAGTAAAACTGGCAGTTTTAGCTCAACAGAGGATGAAAGGTTATTACCACTAGGGGTTTCACACAATAATGGTTCGCGTTTTTTAAACTTCAGAACCGATGCCAGCAAGGTAATGGATTCATTTAGAAACGAACAGTTAATAGTAGGTATAAAAACTCCAATGGCCAATCATTTAGTGGTTTGGTATAAAATTAATAATGATCTAACCCAGGCATTACCGAACAATGTTGCTTATAAATTAAAAAATAACAAACTACAATACAATTGTTCTTTTAGCCATGGTAAACTACTAAAACCGGGCGATGCTGCAATTGTTAAAAAGCCAAGGTTAATAGGTAGTAAACAATACGAAATTAAGGTTCTTGAAACTCCATACATAGACTCAAGTTTAATAACAAATGATATTTCTTATGATGCAAACACTGTTATAAATGCATCAAAATTTCAACTACACGAACTTGGCGTTGACATTGAAGGAGCTGAGATGAAATTATCAGGAAAGATTTTTAGTGGTACCGTTGAATTTAAGGTTGCCAATGGCAGAAGTTTTAATTCAAGACGCGGCATGACACCAAATGGCAGTAGCAAAGATATTTTACCAATTTATGTATCCGGTAAAAGAATAAGTGACCAAATACATAGCATATATCCTAGCTTTTACTTTGGCATACATCCTTACCAGCATTTTTTAACCAAGCGTCAGAACTATTTACCCCTTGAAGTAAAAATCCCTTTTAATGACTCAACACTTGTATTGTGGTACGAGCCAAGCTTTGCTCTTTTTGAAAAACTAGGCTACGAACCAACAAAGCAGAGAGAACTTATGCAAAAGTTTGTAATCTCAGAATATAACACATCAAGCACTCAATTGCACAATTCTGAATTTAACTTCAATTCTGAAAACGAACATTTAGCCAATCAAGGAATTAAATTATTAGAATTGGATAAGGCAACTCTAGCAAACCTAAAAATTTTTACTGAAGATGAGAAAATTCATTATTTCGAAAATAAATACAAATACACTTTTCATCAAGATGGAGCTACATTTACCATTCATTCTAGTAATATCTCTAACCCCGAAAGTCTCGGTGGAAAAAATAATGAACATTCCATTATAGTTAATTTCACTGGCCCTGTTTCTTTTACAAAAGACACTAATGTATTTAGACCAAAATATATTACTGATGATTTAGCACAAGTTTGGAGAACGGCAAGCAGCCCTGAAGGGGTAGATATTAAAACGCCAAATCGTATTGCAATTATTGACAGCTTAATTAAAGTAGACATTACAAAGAATTATCTAATCCCCGTATTGGTAAAGACCGGTGCCAATTATACTGTTTTAGACAAAACTTTAGGTCGCTTTAGACCCGACTGCATTTTTTGGTATGAGCCTACTGAAGAGTTTCTGAGGCATTTACCTGATTCAATAGCCAATGGCATAAGGGCCGAAATAGAACATATGGTATACACCGAATTGGTTTACAAAGCAAAAGCAGATGGTAAACTTGCCGAAAAAGTAGCATTAGAAAAAAGTAAAATTGAAAATAAAGCAACAGAGCAATGCACCTACTTTGAAGCCTGTATGGATCAAACTTTAGCCGTTAGTGACTTTAAGATTTACCCTAACCCTGTAAAAGAATTGCTTTTTGTAAATGTTGAAAGTAGCGAAAGCTGCCAAGGGGAATTGATTATAACCGATATAAAAGGAAGACAATTGGCCAACACCAAAATTGAAATAACCAAAGGAACCAATAGCTACTCAATACCCGTAAATGAGCTAAATGAAGGAATCTTTTTAATTACACTAAGTACCAACAAAGGCGATTTAAAAATGCAGCGCTTAATTAAAGTGAGATAAGCAAAGCGCACAAGTATTCAAAAAAAACAATCTGAACAGGTTCTGCCTTATAATGCAAAACCTGTTCGGATTGTTAATCAAAAATGGCATCAACCCCCTTACAAACCAAAGGCATCGACTCTTGGTCTCCATCAATGGTAAAGTTGAAACCTAAAAGCTCTGCACCGTGGTAACCACCTCCTTGCTTCTCAATTAGTGTTTCAAGTCCTTTTTGGTTTAATACCGTAAATCGGGCTAAAGCACAACCACTTGGTGTATGTACTTCAACCAATATGTACTCGTTATTTTCAATCTTCCTATAATCTTCAAAATAATATTTCACCGCATTTGAATCAGCGGTATTTATCATTCGGGCAATTTCAATATTGTAGGGCTTTGAGTTCATTGGTGCTTGCTCTAAAATAGGATTGTTGTGCTCGCATTTTGGTGCATCGCATGACTCAAAAACAACAAGACTAACTACTCCAAAACAAATACCTAATAATCTTAATTTATTTAATAACATACTGCTCCCTTTGGGGTAATATTTTTAATAAATGCTCAATTGCTTCAATCCGAGCCTTTGTTTTTCTATTGGCCTCAATTTTAATCCACGGGCACTTTTCAGTATCCGTTTTTGCAAACATAGCCTCTTTATACTTGGTGTACTCATCCCAAAGGTCTTGTGCTTTTTCATCAACTGGGCTCATTTTCCAGCGTTTGAGCGGATTAGATTCAATATCGGCAAAACGCTTGGCTTGCTCTTGCTTACTAATTGAGAAATAGAACTTTATTAATGTTATGCCCGCGTCAACCAGCATGCTTTCAAAATCATTTACCTGATTCATAAATCGCTCATATTGATCATATGAGCAAAAACCATTTACCGGCTCTACAACCGCTCTATTGTACCAACTTCTATCAAAAAACACCATCTCACCTTTCATAGGCAAATGATTGCTGTAGCGCTGAAAATACCATTGGCTTGCTTCTTCTTCAGTAGGTTTTGGCAAGGCTATCATTCTATAATGCCTGGGGTTTAAATGGTGTGTTATTCTTCGTATTGCGCCCCCTTTGCCGGCGGCATCTCTACCTTCAAAAATGCACACTACCTTATGGCCATTATTTATTACCCAAGTTTGTAATTGCACCAACTCAACCTGTAGTTTTTCAAGCGTACGTTCATAATTTTCATATCTAATTGCCTTTTTTAAATTTAGCTCTTCGTTATATAATAATGCGCGTAGGCCTTTTTTGGTACTGAGCTTTTTTAGCTCTTTATCTGATACTTTAAACTCTTCCATTTTTTTTTCTAATCTACTTGAATTATTGATCTATGATAACGGCTTACTATATTGGGATCTGGTGCGAGTACTACTTTGGCTTCATCTTTTCCATCATAATTAAATCGGCTTAATACGTAGCGAATAGCCTCAAGCCTTGCCAACTTTTTATTATTAGCTTTTATAATAATCCAAGGGCTATAGCTCGTGTGGGTTTTGCTAAACATTTGCTCTTTAAAATGGGTGTATCTATCCCAAAGGTCTTGGCCTTTCATATCAACCGGACTATATTTCCAGCGCTTAAGCGGGTTTTGAATTCGTTTGGTAAATCTATGTGCCTGTTCTTCTTTTGAAATTGAGAACCAAAACTTAACTATGGTGTGCCCATCTTCGTAAAGCAAGTGTTCAAATTCAGGCACTTGAAGCATAAATTTATCATATTCTTCATCTTTACAAAAACCCATTACAGGCTCTACAACGGCTCTGTTGTACCAGCTTCGGTCAAAAAACACAATTTCTCCTGGATTGGGTAATTCTTTAATATATCTTCTAAAATACCATTGCCCTTTTTCAATATCGGTAGGCTTGGTAAGTGCTACCACCCTTGAGCTACGTGGATTTAAGTGCTCTTTGAACCTTTTTATGGTTCCGCCTTTGCCGGCGGCATCTCTGCCCTCAAATAATATGGCAATACGTTTATTATTTTTTTGCACCCATTGCTGAAACTTAATGAGCTCTATTTGCAAGGCCCTTAACTCTTGCTCGTAATAAAATATTTCAAGTGCTTTTTGGCTCTTTGGCCCCCTTGATTTGAAAAGTTCAATGAGGTCAGCTCTAGATTTTATTGACCTTAATTCATCGGTTGATAAGATAGGGTCTACGGCATTTTTTGGAGGAATAGGCCGCTTGTATTGATAAGGCATTTTCATTCACGCTGAATTTAGTGCGCAATGTTACCTAATTGTTAATCTCAAAAAGATGAGCTAGGTTAGCTTTTTGAGTTTTATTGATTTTTTACGGTTTACTTATAAGCAACAAATAAGTTATTGTTTACAGTTTCTAGCTGTTGTGTAGCGTTTGATTGCATCTCTTCTAACTTATCCATCTTTTTAATTAAAAAATGAGTGTAAGCCGATAGCGAAATCGCCGAAATCACGAGAACCGCTGTTAAGATTTTTAAAATTTTCATTTAAGTTTTGTTTTCGATTGCTTGTAGTATGTATTCCAATTTCTATTCCAATTAGTGCAGGGCAGCTTTATAACCCGAAATGGGCAATAATCTGATTCAAAATAGTTTCAAAATGGGAAACACAACTTAATTGTGTAATTAAACCCCGATTTAAATCCCATCTATTTTCCCTTTATATGATCTACCAATAGGTACTTCAATTTGATTTAAAAATAATGACTTTGAGCCTATCTCAGTAATTGCATTTGAATTTACAGCGTAACCCCTATGAATCCTTATAAACATAGCCATTTCAGCTTCATCAAGCCAGTTTTTAAGTACCTTACTTGTTATGTACTTTTCGCCATTTACGTATACATTGGTGTAGTTTCCATCACTTTCGAGATGCGATATTTCACTTACTTTAAACTTATGCTTGGTGCTACCTATTTTAATATATAAGTACTCTTCATTTTTAACATTAAGCTGTTTTTCGGCAACTTGTAAGGCTATAAATAGCTCTTCTTCTTTTACTGGTTTTATTAAATAACTTAATGGATTTGCATCTACGGCTCTTTTCACTATTGCTTTATCGCTATGCGATGTAAGAAATACCCCATGCACATTAAATTCATCTTTCAAGCTTTTACCTACAGCAATACCATCCTTATCACCTTTAATCCTAATATCAAGCAAAGCTAAATGAGGCTTTTTTTCTTTGGCTATGGTTATTGCTTTATTGTAATTATCAGCAATACCAACTGGCTCATGGCCCATTTCTTCAAGAATTTCAGAAATATCTTCAGCAATTAGCATTTCATCTTCAACAATTAATATTCGCATAGTTTAATAATTAAAATAACAATTTTGAAAGAGTTTATTTTTTTACAAAATTTTTGGCATAAGTTACAAATTCTATTAGACCATTATTATTATATAACGACACAATATAAAAAAGGGCACTTAAATTAATTAAGCACCCCTTGCAACAATACAGCCTAGTTGCGTATAAACATTGCAGATTGTCCTTTGCTATTTCTAATAAT
>JBMYOR010000012.1:0-17144 GCA_049599535.1 Bacteroidia bacterium
CCAACTCAGTGACTTTAGAAAAAAAGATTGTTGGAGACCGAATGCAGTTGGTGGCAAGCAGAAATCTATTGCCAGTTGATTTTAATTTTAGGCTTATGTACACCTATGCTGAATATGGTATTGGCATAAGCGAAAAATATGATGGATACATAAAAGAGCCAAAGTTTAAATATGAAGCCAGTTGGTGGCTGTCTTACTATAAATACGACCCAGATGCCGGCCTAACACGCAACTATAAAAACATGAAGTTCGATTCAGATGAAAATGGGCTTATTTCAAATGTTTTTACAAAAGAGCTTGGCAGCAGTGAGTGGGAACCAATGAGCGCCAGTAATGTGTCGTTTTATTATGAAAATCGTGAGATAACCCTAACAATTCCCGAAGGCGTTTATAAGCTAGATGCCAACAATAGAGATGCTCAAACCTATTACAGCCCAGATTTTAGTACAAACAAAAGCGGTTGGGTTTTTGATTTAGGTAGGAGGTAGGTTGTTTTTAGTACTTCCCCACAAACTCCTTAACCAATTTATAAAACTCAGGAGCTCTGCGGTAAGGTGCGTGGCTTGTGCTGTCAATTTCATGGTAGTACTTATCAGCCATAGGCGTGGCAATGTCATTGTATAATCTAACGCCCGTTTCAGGTGGTACAATACAATCGTACTTGCCAGTAATAATCAAACTGGGTTTGTCAATCTTCGTAATGTCATAGCTCTGATTGGTCCGGCCTTGTACAGTGTATGGTACCAAGTAGGCAGCCGTGTTTTCACTTTGAAAAAAGCTACTGTCATAGCTACCACTAGCCGATTCGTAGCTAGAGCCATCAATATTTACCGCAAAATCATATAACTCAGTTTCATTAATGTAAATGTTTGATGCAAGCCCGGCATCATATATATGTTCCCACGATATATCCCAACCATCTTGCCAATGAGTGCCTAAATTCCATTTGTTTACGGTTACCGTGTCATACGCCAAAACGCGAGCTTCAATTTGATCCCATATAGCGCCGCTAGTATCCTGTGTTTGCACCGTATCGCAAATTGATAAAATCAAGTCTCTACGGTTTTGTCCTAATACTTGGTAATCATCGGCATACACAATTAGGCCTGCTACATGAATCATTCCTGCTACTTCGGTAGCATATTCTGTGGTGCTCATAAACTCACCTAAAAGCTCGCCACCCCAACTGTGGCCCAATAAAAACATTTGGTTCTCAGCTCCGTATTTGGCCTTTAATGTTTTAATCAAGTGATAAAGGTCATTGGCCATATCACTACGGCTAGGGTAAGGGTTCTCACCACCCACATCTGCCGAACCACCAGATAAGCGCTGATCGTAATACACCACTGCAAAATCTTGCTCAAGTTTTTCAATTGCAGTTTCGCCTACATAGCTAAAACCTGAGCCACCCGGCCCGCCGTGTACTATTACAATAAACTTTTTAGATTCAATATTGCCTTCAACCAAAACGGGCATTTGGCTACCATTTACGTCTGCGTAAAAAAAGGCATCCATTCTACCATCTCCATCGTAAGGCTCGCTGCACGATACTATACCAAACAGCAGTACAATTGCTAAAATTCTGCTCATACTATATTGAATAAATAGTTGGAAGTTTCAAATTGTTAAAGCGCCATTCTATACCAATCATCACCCCGTTTTTCAAATAATCAGAATCGCCATAGGCTTTGTAAAACGAAAAAGTGCTGGCCTTAACCCCAACCGGAATACCGAGTTGCCTGTTAAAGTTCCATCCAAGTCCAACTGAAAAAGGCGCAATAGCATAGCTTTCTTTTACGTCAGTCTCTATCAATTGGCCCAAGGAGTTAACACCATAAGTTGGCACATAAAAGTTAGAATGCAATAGCCCTGCTTGTATGTTTCCAAATACAAATAGCCCAAACCTAAAGTTTTTCTCAATACTTAATCCACCAGTAATTAGGGTGTTTATAGATTGATTTTCTATTTGATACACCGCGCCTGTTAATAGTGCTTGCAGTTTTAAGCTACCCGTATTACCCTGTGCTTTTGAACCTTTGGAAAGTTTGCCCAAAAGCTTCAAAGAAATTCTCGCGGTGATTTAGTTAAATTAGAGAATAACGAATTTGAAAAGCGTTTCAAGGTTTTCTCAACCGATCAAGTAGAAGCGCGCTACATACTTACACCTGCCCTTATGGAGCGCTTGGTAGAAATATCAAACAAGCTAGGTGATAGTCTAAGTCTATCTTTTATCGATTCGCATGTTTATATCTTAGTACCATTTAAAAATGGTTTGTTTGAACCCAATGTGCATACTAGCTGTGTAAGTATTGATGATGTATATATTTTATGGTCGCAACTCAACATAATTAACCTTATTGTTGACGAAATGGACCTAAACACCCGTATTTGGACAAAAGAATAGAATTATAATTACAAATGAAGGCAAGGGCTACCGTGGTGCTGAATTCAAAGGCTTTAATTTCACCATAAACGGAGAAGCAGAGCTCATGAATTTGGTGTGTAATGGGGATGAGACGATAATTGATTGATTTTTAAGTGCCGTTAGATTTCTTGTTTTCGTGCATTCCGTGTCGATTTTCATGCATTTTGTGACATTCAGATAGCTCTGTGACTTTTGTCACTTTTAAAAATTCGTGCTATCCTTTTTTTGCGACAGAGATTATGAAGTACCTTCTACTATTGTTTGTTTTCGTTTCAATTGTTTTTAGCAATTCTTGCGATTTTGGCCCAGAGTTCGGCTACGTAAACTTTTACATAGACAAAGCACTTTTTGGCAATACCGTTGAGTTTAGCCATAATGGCGAACAGCTTACAGAAACGCATCTTGGTTTTGATGAACTTTACATGTTTACTATTGATGCTACTGAAGGTGATGTTGAAATTGACTACAATTTTGACAAGGACGGACAATTCTTCTCAAGCACATCAGGAGCAGGTGCACCAGTAGTTTTAGAAGCACCTGAAGGCAGCAGTATTCCGTCTAACCGATTATCATACGAGCTAAGGCCTACTGGATTAGAAGAAACCCCATTTCTAATTTTTGACCTTTCCGAAGATGAAGGCCCAACTGGTGGGTCATCTCCTTGCGATTTGGTGAACTACAATGGCCCAGAGTTTAACGCTCAGGTAGATGCACAATGCAAAACGGCATATCTATACGACTGCGTAGGCAATGAAGCCGGTAGAGCCGCTGCTTGCGAATTATATTACTCATGGGACGATGGTAGCCCCGATTTCCCTGATTGTCCTTACTGTAAATAACATTGATAAGAATCTAATAAATGAAACAAATAAAACAACTCTCTTACCTGATCCTATTGGCCTTTGCCGCCCTAGTTTTTAACAATTGCGGAACCGACGACTATGTTTATGGCGACGATGGAAATGGCAATGGTTACCTTTCAGCCAATACTATTAAAACAAGTTACAAGGCTTTTGAAGTAGCAGGAATAAGCTTTTCTGAAGAGATAAGCACTGGTAATTATACTGGTTCAGTTGATAGCATTTCTGTGGTATTTAAAGCCGAAGACAGCCTAGCATGGTTTATGGTGCCAAACCTAGAAGAAGGCTATTATGATGCATGGGTGGCTGTAGATGCTGATACAGTTATGTTTAGTTTTAATGTTGATGCAACTGAAATAACTGATGTCGATTCAGAGATTGATGAATTTGTGTCAAGACAAGAAGAAGTTAATGTAGAATTAGATCAATACATAGATAGTCTAATTGCAGATAGTGTTTTAGGTTTTGAGGATATGCTCTCTGATAAACAATTGTGGGCTCAAATTGCAGAAGCATCAAAAACTGAAATTGAAAATCTTGATGAGGATGGAAAAATGGAATTAGCAATGTTGCTCGTTGCCAACAAGGAACTTTTTGATGATTTTGATGAAATGTTACTTGGAAGTTTACCAGGGTTTAAACGATCTTCAAAAGAGGCATGTACTAAACTGGTAAAACAGGGTAAACAAGAGCTAAAGGAAGGCAAAACTTTTACCGCACTTGGTACTTCTGTTCAGGCGTATTGGTGTTCGGTTAAAATAGCAGGTGCCAATAGTAGTAAAAAAATGAACTCAGTAGATAAGGCTGTCTATTTTGTTCAAAACATAGAAATAGGTCCTGTTAATTCTTACTTAAACACAATCACTAACTTTTTTACTAGAAAATTTGATGCTGTTACCAAGCAAACGCAGGCCTTAACTAAAAAGACCGGAATTGCATCCTTACTTGAAGAGCTTGAAGAATTAAAAAGGCAAAAACAACTTAATTTTAGAGACGGAGAGCCTGAAGCATTAGTAGCTAAAATTAGATTTAGATCAATAGGAGATGATGATGTAAATACTGATGGAATAATAGGAAATGCAGCAAGATTTTTTGATAAGCTCATTAATGTTTATGACGATATGATTGAAGCAAGTGAACAACCATTGGTATGGCGGCCTGGTTTTGAACCTAAGCGATACGCCGTGCGCAAATTCAACCGTTTTTTGTCTATAGATGGAGCAACAGTGAGCAATAGTGATATTGCATTAATCAATACTCAAATTAGAAATGATGTTTGGGAAGTAGCCTTTGGGAACGATGGCAATGAAGAAGAACCTGAGTTTACCTTTGAATTGGTTTATGACGACGGTGAAGTGCAATTGGAACATACTGTAAACGCAAAAATTATTCAAGAAGATAATGGAACTTTTACCGATCCGCGAGATAACCAAGTGTACAAGACAGTAATTATTAACGGAGAAAAGTGGCTCGCAGAAAATTTAAAATTTAAAACTGCCAATAGCTTGGTTTATGACAATGATGAATCAAATGTGAGTAAGTATGGAAGGTTATATAGTTATGACGATGCAATGACTGCATGCCCTGATGGTTGGCATATACCCTCAAGAACAGAGTGGCAAAAAATGATAGAGCATTTAGGAGGAAAAGACGTTGCTGGCGGTAAACTTAAATCGACAACTGACTGGAATAGTCCGAATCTCGGGGCAACAAATGAAACCGGGTTCAATGCCATGCCTGGAGGTTATGAAGCTAATAGAAAGTACTTTGGTTTAGGTGATTATGGTTATTGGCGAACATCAACAAAGGACCCCGCCGATCCAACAGATGCATACATTGTAAGAATGTACTTTGGTAATGCTCAAGCAGATGCTTATAGTTATGCATATTGGACTGGGGCAGGTTATTCATGCCGCTGTGTTCAAGATTAATGATTATGATATAGCTTCCAAATACTTAATACCTATCCACAAAATCACTAACCAATTGGTAAAACTCTGGAGCCCTACGATAAGGCGCATGGCCTGTGCTGTCAAGCTCGTGGTAAAACTTATCAGCAACTGGCGTAGCAATTTGTTTGTAGAGCCTAACACCTGTTTTTGGTGGAACTACACCATCGTATTTACCAGTAATAATTAAGCTCGGCTTGTCAATTCGTTTTATGTCTTCACTTTGGTCGGTTCTGCCTTCAACATGCCAAGGCGTAAGGTAAGTAGCCGAGTTTTCAGAGTGAAAAGGATTGCTTGGGTAGCCATTGTCAGACTCGTATGTGGCGCCGTCTATATTCACTGCATAATCCCAAAGGCCGCTTTCGTCAATAAAAGCGTTTTTGGCCATGCCCGCATCATAAATATGTGTCCACGAAATATCCCAACCATCTTGCCAATGGGTGGCAAGGTTCCATTTGTTTACGGTTACGGTGTCATAGGCTAAAACCCTCGCTCTAATTTCATCCCATATTGGTGCTTGGGGCACGGTATCGCAAATTCTTAAGATTAAGTCTCTGCGGTTTTCGCCAAGTACTTGGTAATTGTCATCATAAATAATAGCTCCAGCCACATGTATCATGCCTGCCACTACATTGGCATATTCTGCTGTGCTCATGTATTCTCCCAAAAGCTCTCCACCCCAGCTATGGCCCATTAAAAATACTTGATTTTGAACGCCATACTTGGCTTTAAGTATTTTAACTAAATTAAAAAGGTCAGCCGCCATATCTTCTCGGCTAGGGTAGGGATTGTTTCCGCCCACATCGCCACTACCACCCGATAAGCGCTGATCGTAATAAACCACCGCAAATTCTTGCTCAAGCTTTTCAATGGCCGTTTCACCTGTATAAGTAAGGCCCGAGCCGCCGGGGCCACCATGCACAATTACAATGAACTTTTCTGATGTCACATTGCCTTCTACCAAAACTGGCATTTGGCTACCGTTTACATCCACATAAAAGAAATCATCCATTCGGCCATCTTCATCATAAGGAGCAGAACAAGATAAAGTCAGTGCTAACGCGATTAATCCTATAAACTTTTTCATACCTAAAATGATTTTATGGTTGGAAGTTGAGCATTGTTAAAGCGCCATTCTATGCCAATCATCATCCCGTTTTTCAAATAATCAGAATCGCCATAAGGTTTGTAAAACGAAAAAGTGCTGGCCTTAACCCCAATGGGAATACCGAGTTGCCGATTAAAGCTCCAACCAAAGCCTATTGAAAAAGGAGCAATAGCATAACTTTCTTTCGCTTCAGTTTCTATCAACTGGCCCTGAGAGTTTACGCTATAAGTAGGTACATAAAAGTTTGAATGCAATAGCCCTGCTTGTATGTTTCCAAATAAAAATAGCCCAAACCTAAAGTCTTTCTCAATACCTAATCCACCAGTAAATAGGGTGTTTATCGATTGATTTTCTATTTGATACACCGCCCCTGTTAATAGTGCCTGCAGTTTTAGGCTACCCGTATTACCCTGTGCTTTTGAACCTTTGGTATCAAAACTCAACAGGGTATAATTAGCAGATAAACTCCCCCCTTGGTTATTGAACCAATAGTAGTTAGAACCACTAGAGAAAGCTTGCTCATAGAGCAGAGCTTCAGAATAATAGCTGCCACTCAATTGCAGCGGAAACGTAGTTTGGGATTTGCTTAACGAAGTTGCCAAAACAAAGCACACAAGAATAAAAAATCGCATTAAAAACCTTTAGGTGCGGCGAAAATAGGTGTTCAATATCAAGTTGATATGTGGTAACGAATCTACCTTTGCATCATGCAAAAAATACCATTCAATACTACCCTTGGCCAATTTAGATGGATTGCACTGTTAGAAGGCATAAGTTTTATCATATTACTTTTTATTGCAATGCCTTTAAAATATGTTTTTGAAATACCGCAAGCGGTAAGTCTAGTAGGCATGGCTCATGGTGTTTTGTTTGTGGGCTACATGGTTTTTTTATATATGGTTTGGCGTGAAGAAAAGTGGAAATTTACGAAAGCCGTTCTGGGCTTTATTGTTTCACTCTTACCATTTGGCACCTTTTGGTTCGATAAAAAGCACTGTCAGTAAAAAGGCAAAGTAGGCTATTAGTTTTTGTAAATGCGGTGTGTTACTGTGCCTTTTGTAGAGTATAAAGTAACAAAGTAAACACCGTTAGCCAATGCATTTAAATCAATTTTCTTTTGGCTAATGTTTGCGTTTATTGTGAATTGTAAAATTTGAACTCCAAGGGCATTTGAAATATCACATTTTTTAAAAGTGTTTTCTGTAAAATCGAGGGTTAAAACATGGTTAACCGGGTTAGGAAAAACCGAACATTTGTAAGTTGCACGGGTCTTGTTAATTGATGCGGCATTGTCTATTTCTACAATAAAATACAATTCATTTTCATGGTCCACATCATTCCACTGGCCTTCGGTGCCAAGTGGCCAGCCATTTAGCGATATACCTAGGGCATCTTGCTCGTTGTAATTATCGGGCTCAAAACCCCAATTGGTATAGGCGTCATTTTGAGCTGCCCCGTTGGCATCTCCAATCCAAAAAAGTGTTCCTTTATTATTGTTGTCTCCATCCCAATACCAAGCACCTTCTCCGCCTAAATCATTACCACCTAGCCAAACATAAGCTCCGCCACCACCATCAGGTGCTCGTGTTTTACTAATATTTATCTCAGCCCGGTTCTTCAATTCCTTAAAAATTGAGTTTTGTTCAGTTTCGTTGTTAATTTCAGCTAAATATCCTCCGCGCTCAACGGCGCATTGGGCAGCATCTCGCCAAGTTTTGGCATCTTTTACAACTTCATATTTTGTGCTACCTATCGAAAAAGTATAAACATTGGTTTCATCGGTACATTGTGCTTTTAGTAGTTGGTTACTGCTTACAACTAGCAAGAGCATAGCAATAAATTTAATCTGTTGCATAGAGCGGTATGTTTTCAATTGCATCAAATCTGCTAAAAAAAATGCACATTTCTAGCATCTCTATATTTAAACTTCCGTAGGCGCTGTGGTAGCATTTTAATGGTCAAATAATATCATTTCATCTATCGATAATTTATTTTAGTCGATAGAAATATTAATTTAAACAGAAAATATATCTAGTTTATCGATGAATTGTTGTGTTTGGCTATTAATTTAGAATCAAATGATTTGAGTCTAAAATTCTATCCTAAAAATGGGCAAGTTTGTTTACGCAAAGGAGTTTAGAATTATGAAGTATTTAAAAATTATCGGGATCTTATTTGTGGCTTGGGCTGCATTGATAAAAGTAGGTTGGTCAAAGTCAATTACTTTAGATAGCACACATAACCAAATAAATGGGCTGGTACTTGGGCTAAACCCAGGCGATACTATTTTACTATTAGCAGGTGAATGGGAGTATATTACATTTAGAAATGTATATGGTACCTATAAAAACCCTATTGTAGCTATTAACTATAATGGAAAAGTAAAAATTAACACTCAAAATAATATTTATTACCAACAGGGAATTAACATAAAAGAATCGAATCATTTTATATTAAGTGGGGCGGGCGCACAAAACATTAACTATGGAGTTAAAGTACTAAACACTAATATAGGTTCAGGTCTCGATATGAGAGAGAATGTGCATCACATACAGGTAAATAATATTGAAATTACAAATACTGACTTTGCAGGGATAATGGTAAAAGAAGATCCTCGCTGTGATGGTAGATTTACAAGAGGGACTTATGTGTTAATGGGTATTAATATCAATAGTTGTTATATACACCACACTAATGGAGAAGGAATATACGCAGGAATGACAGGTTATTATGGTAGAGTAACAAGATGCAATGGTGAGCCAGATACTTTGTTAGGCGTAATGTTAGATAGCTTAGTGATTGATAATAATATTATAAAAAACACCAATAGAGAAGCCTTACAGGTATTTTCAACGTATTACGGTGAAGTAACAAATAATGTAATTGATAGTTTTGGAGTTGAAGCTGATATTAACCACTCAAGTGCAGTAAGTTTAGGCTTGGGTTCGGGCGGTGTGTTTGCTTTTAACCATATAAAAAATGGTTACGGCCATGGCGTAAATTACTCAGGCAAGTGGAACTGGCTTATATACAGCAATGTAATTGATAACAGCGGAATGCTGAGAGTACACCAAGCTGATAATATTTTGGCATGTGGTATATATGCCGATGCTATGGATATGGAAACAGGACAAACATTAAAAATAAATAATAACACAGTTGTAAATTCAAAAAATAATGCTGTAAGAGTAATTAATCCATCTACACCAACTAGTAATTTTGTTTTTATTAAAAATAATGTTCTTGTGGGCTATGGCCAAGGGCAAAAGGTGTTCGGAAAAGCTGATGATGATGTGTTTAATTTTAAGTATAAATATGATGTAGAACTAAAAGCAAATTATAATACCAATCAGTTTAATTCGGTAGGATTTGTTGATTGGAAAAATGGTGATTATCGTTTGAGTCAACAGTCAAATCTTGTAAATCAAGGAGCAAGGGTTCAAATGTTTGCAAATACCGATATTGATAATAACATAAGAATTTATGATGATGAGATTGATATTGGGGCTTATGAATGTCAGCAAACGGCATTGGGCGAATCATTAGGTTTAAGGTCATGTACCAAAACACTATTTAAAAATGCACCCGTAATTAATGCAAACGATATAAATTACCAAGCGGGCGATACATTTTGCTTAATGGGAGATAAGTGGCCGCAAGTAATTATCGAGAATTTTGAAGGAGAATTAGGAAAACCTGTGGTTTTTAGAAATGCGGTAAATAAAGTAATTATTGATGGAACATATTATGGAATTGAGCTTAATAATAATAATTATGTAAAAATTGACAAATGCCAATCAGGCCCTATTGGCTGGGATATAACCAACACCACGGGCAATGCAATTTCGATTAACGGTAACAATAACCTTGAAATAACTGGTGTTTTTACCGAAAATAGCCATAATGCGGCCGTACTTGTAAAAGAAAACGCTAACGTAGTTGGCTCGGTAAGCAGTAAGATATTAATAGATGATTTAACCATTAATCAAACCAACGGTAAAGCTGTTTTTCATTTTAATAGAGTTAATGCCAATACAAATAGTTTAAATGATTTTAGTGCTAAAATTAGTATTAAAAATTGTGTTATTAACGCCGTAAGTGTGCCTGTGCTAATGCTTAATCACGAAGATTTAGAACTTGAGTTTGTAAATAATTCGGTCAACAGCGCAAATGCATTAGTATTTGATGTAAATAAAACCCACAAGGCTAATATATGTCAAAACCACTTTACGCTAAATAGTGCACAAATGGTAGATTTTGAAGGTAGAGCACGTTGGATGTTTCATAACAATATTGTTGAAGGTACAAGTTCAAATAATTACTTAATTAAAAGTAGAACAGGTATTAATCTTTATAAACAACGTTCGGCTAGAATTAATGTGGTAAATAACACCTTTAATGTTAAAAATATAACAAGCCTATGGTCTAATAAAAGCAGCATGTGGGATACAAATACAGTTGATGTATGTAATAACGCATTTGTTAAAAGTTCGTATGCATCAATGGCTATTAGCAATTTTGCCAATAGTTATTATACTGTAAGAGGCAATACGTTTGTTGATTCTCATGTGGTGGATGACTTTTTTAGTGATGTGGCTAATAAAAATTATACGCTGCACAGCAATAGCGCCTTAGTAAATAGTGGTGTTTTTTTTAGCGATGATACACTAGAGTATGACTATAATGGAAATGCAAGAGAAGGAAATAGAAACTTTGATATAGGGGCTTATTCGGTTATACTAAGTGGACAGGCTTCAGATCAGGGTAGTATGGGTGGTTTTGAAGAAGATGATGAAAAGGAAATAGAGTTAGGAACAAGCAATTACATGAATGAGAGCATACGCTTTTATCCTAACCCTTCGCAAGGCATGTTATATTTTAAACTTAAAAATATTCAAATGATTAAAGTGTACAATCAAAACGGAAAGTTGGTGGAGCATTTTAATCCAATTACCAATGCCATTAACTTAAGCCACTTGCCAAAGGCTGCCTATGTAATTGAGATTCATCAGCCCAATTCAGTTACAAGTTCTAATTTTTTGCTCAAGTAGTTTGTAGCCACTTAGGTGTTAATAGCGCTACCCAAATAAGTGGTGAGTTATAATACCGCCGTATTTTAAGCTTGAATTATAAACTTTGTTTAAAGAAAATTGTCTAGTGCGTATGAATTTAGGAAACACCATACCCGAGTTTACTTTAAAAGACGATAGTAATAATGACTTTAGCAGCAAAACACTGTTAGGCCAACCGTCAATTGTGTATTTCTATCCTAAAAACGAAACCAAGGGCTGCACTTCTCAGGCCTGCTCATTTAGAGATCATTTTGAGGAGTTTACTGATGCAGGGGTAAAAGTTGTAGGCATTAGCAGTGATTCGGCAAAAAGCCATGCGAGTTTCAAAAAAAACCACCGTTTGCCATTTACATTATTGGCCGATACACAAAAACAGGTGCGTAAAATGTTTGGGGTAAAAGGCAATGTATTAGGACTAATACCCGGTAGAGAATCCTTTGTTTTTGATGCTGAAGGTAAGTTGGTTCACAAATTCGAAAGTCAGATGAATTTTAATCAGCATGTAAACGAAGCCTTAAAAGCCATAGGTAAATTGTAGGTTAGTTGTACTTTTTAAAAGTTCCGTCATAGGTGCTTTGCTGTGATTGGTAATTATCCGGTTTAATTCAAAAAATGGCTTTGAATATTTTAGTTAATATAGAAACTGTATTTTAAATACGATGCTAAGCACCATGGTGGTTTTGCTATAGGAATATAGATAGAAAAGGGCAGTCCGCAATGATGCTACAAGACATTTTGCAGGAATCCCGGACAAGTTCCGGAAACGGTGAATTCCATCGTTCCTGATCAGAAGCGAGCGATTTCAATCGCTCGTATGGGGAGTTAAACAGGATTTTTTGGTTTTGTGGCAAGATTTCCGATACCCCTTTGGTAAAGCTCCCGATACTACTTTAAATAGATTCAAATCTTGAGAAAATACTGGGTTAAATGTTAAAATTATTGTATAAAACACGAGTAGTGTTAATTGCTTTGGTTTAAGATTTAATTTAGAAATGAGAAAAAACTAAAAGCAACTTCAATCATATTAAATCTGCAAATTCGCGACCTAAGATTACAAAAAAGTGCAGCCACTACCGCAACCAAACCCCAACGTTTTAAAAGAATTATTTACTACAAAAATGCCTTTTGGTAAATATAAGGGTCGGTTAATTGCCGATTTACCAACTTACTATCTCGAGTGGTTTTCGGCAAAGGGTTTTCCTAAAGGTAAGTTGGGTATGTTGTTAAGTACCTTGTTCGAAATAAGAACCAATGGTTTAAACGATATATTAATCCCAATTCGCAAAATGGTATTGAAATATGGCGGTTAAAAGTCAAGTTGGATATTGGACTCTTATTTTAAGAAATAACTAGGCCGCTTTTGCTGCTGGGTAATAAAATGATTTAAAACTATGTTTTTCTAGGTGTTAAATTGGTTTTTAACTACTAATAGCAGGATTGATTCAGGTAAGTAGTTTAATCGGTTGATATGCAATTATTTAGGTTTTAAATTTGAATTGAACTAAGGTGTTGTAGTTCTAAGATTTTTATTGGCCTTTTCAATAGATATTCAAACGGTAAAAGGAGCATTTTATAATCACTTTTTTACTTTATATGCAAGGCGCCGCTTTTAGTAGAATCGTTATAAGGAGTTGGTTATTAGTTTTTAAATGAAAAATCAGATTTGCTAAATTAAAAACAATAGCCCTTTTTAATTAAATTGTGTAAGTTGTTAGCCGCTAACGCCTTAGGAGTTAATATGCCATTTAGTTAACAGAAAGCCAGTAATTTGGCGCAAAACCTTACAGCGTAATTATCATTTTTATTGAGCTTCTGGGTTGTTTTTTACGTGTTAAATATTATATTTGGAGTCGAGTGTGGCAGGTATGTGCCCAACACTATTTTCTACGCAAATTTGCTGCTAGTGCTTACAGCATAATTTGTTTACAGGGTTGCTATCGCTGCGGTTTAGTTTATACTTAAAAAAATAATTAACTTGATAGATTCCATGTCTAATCATAGTGTGATGCTTTCGTGCGTAATTATTAATGATAACGATAAAAGCGTATCAAGTCTGGTTGCGGAGCATCCAAATTTAGAGCTACTGTTTAAAGCAGAAAGCCTTAGTGCTGTATCTAATAATTGTACGCATAGTATTGATGTAGTGCTTTTAAATGGGGTAAATAATAACTTAGGTGACACTGATATTAAGAAAAGTGTAATGTCAAATACTGATTTAGTATTAATTGATAATGAAATTCAAAAGTTTGATATTTTTAATACATTTAAAAGCGTAAGTTTTTTAGAAAAACCTATTAATCAAAACAAGTTTAATGATGTTATTAATATAATTGATTCTAATTCAAAAAGTCAGAAACAGTCAGGTCAAGCCTATTTTCAAAACACTGTAAATCATCTCTTTGTAAAAGAAAAAGGCGAGTATATAAGGGTAAATACAAGTGATATTGTTTATGTTGAAAATGATGGAAATTATGTAAATATTGTAACACAGTCTAAAACGTTTAAGAGCTATGCTACTATAAAGCAGTGCTACAATAAATTACCCCATTTTAGCTTTGTACGCACGCACCGAAAGTATATTGTGGCAATTGAACACATATTATCAATAAATGATGGCTATTTAATTTCTACTTTAAAAAAGATTCCCATTAGTAGAGCCAATCAAAAAACGGTTTACCAAAAGCTAAAAAACAATGGCGTTTAGCAATTTTCAGTACTTATAATTTCGAATTAATATCTCTGAGCACGTTATCGAGTTCATTTGATGCCATGTTTAGATATAACAGTGTTTTTTTATCTATTTGGCCGTTGTTTAATTTAATAAGCTCGGCAATACCTAATATTGACGATAGGGGTTTTCTGATAGTGTGTGAGTTTGCCCAAGCAATTGCCTTTAGTTTTTGAGTATTATTTTTTAGTTCAAATTCAGCCATTTTTCTGCGTGTAATATCTCGGCTAATCGACATAAACTTAACCGTTTTACCGCTTTCGTTTTTAAGTGGAACAACCTGCATATCTATCCAAAACTCTTGCCCTTGTTTGTCAATATTTTTTATTTCGCCTTTCCATACTTCACCTTGCGTTATGGTTTTCCATAGGTTTTCAAAAACTGATTGGTCTTGGTTTTCAGATTTAAGCACATTCACGTTTTTGCCAAGTAGTTCTTCTTTACTAAATCCAGTTACTTGGGCAAAAATGTCGTTAATAAATTCAATTTCGCCATTTTTATTAGTGATTACCAATAAGTTTGATTGCTCAAGGGCGTATCTAAAATAGTTTAACTCGTAGTTTTCTATGCGCAATTTGTTTCGTTTTTCTTCATAATCGGTAATATTATGAGCTACAATTAGCCTTGAGTCTTTGCCTTTATAATTTATCGAAAAGGCACTGAGTTCAACATAAATTGTGTTTCCAGTAGCCGTTGTGTGCTTGCATAATTTGGGTTTTAAATTGTTTGGTGCACAGATATTTTTAACTTGGTAGAGTTCACAAAAATCAAGCATACTTTTTTTTAAAAACTCGCTTTTTGTGTATCCATAAAGCTTTACTGCAAGTTGGTTTACTTCTAATATACTATGCGTATTTGTGTCGCAGATTAGCATTGGGCTGGGGTGGTGGCTAAAAAGGTTTAAATAGTCGGCTTCTTTATTTTTGAGCTTATTCGTAAAAAAACGCACCGAAAAATAAATGATCACTGAGCTTAATGCTACAAAAAATACTCCTTTTGCATTTTGCCAAAACGAAATTTGAGTAAGGTTGTTGGCAAAGTCAAGCTCAATTATTTTGTCGGTTGTAAAAATCCAAACCACCCCAAAAACAAAATAAATTAAAGTGATTTTTATTGAGACTGCATTTGTAGACTGCTTTTTTTCATTTTTAACGTATTGAATCGCCATTTTGGTAAGATACTAAAATTTAATGGGTCATTAAAATTAATATCAGATTTACTATCATTAGTTTTATAAAAAATGGTGTATTTGCGCATTGTTGTTTTATGAGCGAAACCGTAAGTAATATAATTAGAAATGTAACAGTAGCCTTTTTGGGTGTTGTTTTAGGGTTGCTTATTTTAAAAATAGGTATGCTAGGCACCGTGGCTTTTATAGCCTTGCCTGTAATAATTGTTGGTGCCATCATATTTATAAACAATCCAAAAATTGGTATTTACACCATAGTTTTTATGGCTTTTGCCATACCTGGCCTTACAAGATATTTTCCTGGGCCACCATTTGGGCTTTCGATCGATATTTTTTTGGTGCTCACACTCTTAGTAGTTTTTTTAAAAGATTTTAAAAAAATGGAGTTTTGGCGTGCCAACAACGATTTGGTATACGCTTGGGGGGCTTGGATGTTTTTTTGTGTAATGATGATTTTAAACCCTTTGGCCAGAAGTGTTGAAGCTTGGTTTTATGCGCAAAGGGGTATAGCCATGTATCCGCTGCTTATGATTCCGCTGGTTATGTTGGTTTTTAATAGAAAAAAAGACATGAACCGGCTTTTCATTTTAATTATTATAATGGAAGTAATTGGTTCGTTTTGGGGAATGAAACAAATTTTTATTGGGGTTTCGGCTACCGAAAATAGGTGGCTAATGGCCGGAGCAGCCAGTACGCACATACTTTTCGGTAAGTTAAGGGCCTTCTCATATTTTACCGATGCCGCACAATTCGGAGCAAGCCAAATACACATTGCTTTTATGTGTTTTGCCTATGCGCTCGGTATTAAAACCAATTGGAAAAGAATTTTGGTAGTACTAGGCGGTATAATTTGCTTTTATGGTTTTATGCTTTCGGGCAGTAGGGGGCCTTTAGTGATTCCGGCTATTGCAGGTTTTTTCTTTTTGTTATTGAGCCGATATACCGCCTTGTTTTTAAGTGGATCTTTAGTGGGTTTTTTACTATTTTCTTTTTTAAAATTTACCACAATTGCACAGGGTAATTATAATGTGGCCAGGCTAAGAACAGCCCTAAACCCTACCGAAGATGAAAGCTTTTTAGTGCGAAAACGTAGAGAAGCACGAGTTAAAATCTTTTTGGCCGATAAGCCACTAGGTGGTGGTATTGGTAGCGCAGGTTCATGGGGTAGGCGGTTTTATCCAGGTACTTTTTTGGCAGATATAGGTACCGATGGTCATTATACCAGAATTTGGATGGAAACTGGCGTTGTTGGTCTTTATGTTTATTTAGGTGTATTTATTTGGATCATTTTGAGAATTTGTATGCTTGTATACAGGCTCAAAGACCCCTCGCTTAGATTTCAAGTTGGGGCTTGGGGATCATCTTTTATGGGTTTGGCCGTTGCATCTTATACCAATGGGCTTATTGTGCAAGTACCCACAGGGCCAATAGTCTATTGCGGTTTGGCTTTTGTTTGGATGTCAAAAAACTGGGATAAGGAAATTGAAGATCAAAAGAAACTTCAAAATCCAAACACCGAGTAAACTTACCAAACACCGAGCAATTACTACCAAACTCAGAACTAATCTGATTTGAGCAACATTTTTTCTGACTTTCGATCTTGCAAAAACGAAGAAATAATGAAGCATCTACTTAAAACAAATTACTCAAGCACGTTCAACAGATTTGCCTTGCCATTATTGGTTCTTACAATAATTGTGTTTTCAGGTTGTCAAACTGTTAAAGAAAAAACTGATGCAATAGTTGAAAAAGAAAATGAAAAATTAAGCAAATTTCTTGGAAAATCTGCAAGCGAACTCCAGATGGAGCTAGG
>JBMYOR010000013.1:0-16913 GCA_049599535.1 Bacteroidia bacterium
AAGCAAGCGGTTAAGGTCTGGTGGCTTCGATATGTAATCAAAAGCACCCATTTTAACTGCATCAACGGCAGTGTCTAAGGTGCCGTGCCCGCTTATCATAACTATAGGGAGTTCGGGGTGTTTAGGGGTAATACGATCAAGCACTTCTAGGCCATCAAGCTTGGGCATTTTAATATCGCAAAGCACAGCATCGTATTTGGTAGATTCTATTTTGTTTACCGCTTCAAGGCCATCGGCTGCGGTTTCAAGATCATAACCTTCGTATTCAAGAATATCAATAAGGGTTTGTCTTATCACTTCTTCATCGTCAACAATAAGTACTTTGGGCATAATAATTTTTCAGTTTGATAATATGACAGCGCGTATTTTCAAATACACTGCCAAATGTAGTTAATCACTGTTTTCGATAGAATCCAAAAAAGTAAGTAAGGAGGATTAAAGTGATTTAAGGTCTTTTTTCACCGCCCAGCCGGTTTTTCAATCGGGTTGCTATGTCTCTTGTAAAATTGAATTGTCTTGATTTGTATTCAATGCTTGGCTTACCAATTGGATTGATTGCTTAACTATTTCTCTGGAATACGATATCTAATGAGCTCCCACATTTCTCCTGGATAGATTTCACGACGAATAGCTCCAACACCTTTAGCAAACATTACCCTACCAAAAAAATTAGCTGGCCCTTCATCTGGTGGTCCCATAGTTATTTCAAATACTTCTTCAAATTCAAAACCATTAATGTTTACATTTCCAATGTATAGGCTATCCATAAATTCATTCACAGATTTAGCAGAATCCAAGGTTATCATTGTGTATGAAGTGCCAAAATCTATATCCGTAATCATGTATTCACAAAGCTTTGATGGCTCTTCTTTATCGTAATACCAAATCGTGTTTAAACAGCCAAATTCTCGCCCCATGATAACTTTTACAATAGAAACAATTTCTTTATCAATATATACGCCTCCCCAATCCCGTTCAAACAAACTAGGAGAATCTGGCCCACTAGAAACATAGCTAGAATCAATGGCACCTGTGGTGGTGTTCTTGTAAATCCAATAACTCCCTTCTGGGAAACAGGTATAATCTAGTAGTTGCTGGTCTATGTAAATTTTTGGCACAAAGGGTTCAGGTCCGCCAAATGGATCACAGCTAATTTCGAGAAGAGAAATCAGCATTAAGGCTATTGAGAAATTTTTGGAAGCGTTTTTCATATCCGACATCAATTACACCATAAACTTACTATTTTTTGTGGCCTAAAACTCGATATCAGTTTTGTAGAAAATCCAACCTAAGTTCCAGCATGAATTAAAGTTTTGGTCAGATGGCGTGTTTACGCCAAAAATTAAAGGTTATTGAATTGCGTGGTAATCAACAAGTTCCCATATAATGCCATCAGGCATTTCCTTATAAACAATGCCAATGTTTGGTGCCCAGATCAATTTGGTTGGTAAGTTTTCCCAAAGAGGGCCGGTGATTTCAAACTCCTTTATCGGTTTGTAATTGCGGTATGTAGTGCGATCATTTATTATGTAGCTTACATTATTCGGATCATCCCAAGTACAACTGTCAGTTTCTAAGGCATCGAAATAAACAATGTGATTTTTGAAGGTAGGAGCCGTATTGTAGTTTATTTGAGCCGAGTAGTTAATCGTATCAATAATTGTAGGAAAACTATTAATTTCTATTCTTGATTGCAAAAAGCTAGATTCAAAATGATTATTAAATATCATCCAATTGTCTTTTGGATCATATTCGTTATTGAATTCTTCGTAATCGCTATAAATACAAGTTATTGTGTCAAATAAATTATTCATTGAATCTGCATAAACCCACCATGAGCCTTCTTTAAAATAGCAGTAATCCAAAGTCTCTTCATCTAATTCATATATATATGGTGGTTTTGGTTCGTCTGGATCGCAGCTAATTCCGAGAAGAGAAATCAGCATTAAGGTAATTGAAAAGGTTTTGGAAGGGTGTTTCATATCCAGCATCAATTAAACCATAAACTTACTATTTTTTGTTGCCTAAAATTCAATAACCTGAGTATGGCTAAAACTAAATAATTGTTGTTGCTTTCAAGCTATTTCTACTAACTTTTCCAAAGTTGTGCTTAATAATCGATTTTAAAACGCCATTTAAAGAGTAGCCATTTACGAAATTTTGAACTTTGGAAAAGTTTGGACAGCATTAATACTGCAATAAAGTTGATATTATGCGAATTACAAATTCGTCTGTAGTGTTTATTCCTTAAGTCGGTTTTTCAGGTCCATCTGAGCATGAAGAACCCTTATAACTTCAATGGTATTTTCCTTTATCTGATAAAAAATAATGTGCTTTTGAACCTTTAAACCAAGCAGGTTCTCTTCAACTTCATAATAACTTCTGCCTAGTTGTGGATTCTTTGAAATTTCATCGATCTGACGAACTATGATGTTGTAGTATTTATCAGCTTGTTTTTCTGACCATGTTTCAACTGTATAATTCCAAATACTATTTAAGTCTTTAATGGCCTTTTGACTAAAAGTGTATTTAGCCATTTAACTCTCTTTGTTTCTTTAGGTTTCGGAGGTTTTCTGCCGGATCAAAGTCAGTTACAAAACCGCTATCTCTTCCTTCTTTTATAGCTGCTTTTAAGTTCTGAATTCTTGTTTCTTCTTCTTCTAAAAGTCTTAAACCAGCCCTAACTACCTCACTTGCATTTTTAAAACGACCTTCAGCTACCCTTCCCTTCACAAATTGGTCAAAATAAGTTCCAAGAGAAATTGATGTGTTTTTACTCATACATATGTTTTAGCCAAAGTTACCAATATTTGGTAATTCGTTTAGATGAAGTCATGTCTGTTTATATGATTCAGGTTTCAAATCCAAGCTAAACTCAAGTGAGATCTTCAAATTCTTATGCCTGAATCCTTTTTGATTTAAAGTGATTTAAGGTCAGTTTTGGTTATCCAGCCCATTTTCCCATCGGCTAATTTGATTTTTGCCCATTCACCAATTTCATCGTCAATACTGATTTTTAAACCGCTGTGTACTATAAATAGGTCGGCGCTGTTTTCTTCAGGCGCACTTTTGGCGTAAACATTTGAGGTTATAATAATAGCTGATTTTGGATTTTTGAGCTGATATGATTTATTGGCAGCAATTGCTCCGCTAATAAGGGTAAATACAAAGCCTACCGTAATAAAATAAACTCCTAATCTTTTGTACCAGTGATGCTTTTGGGTAAGTAATAGTAAAATACCTGCAGCGAGTAGCCAGGTAAAAATTATTGAAATAATGGTCCAACCACTTAAAGTGAAAAGTTTTTTAAATTTTTGCCAGTAATACCACCAGGCAATTCTAGGGAGTTCTTGTACTTTATCAGCAACACTAAGGTTTGCCAGCTCTAGGTTTCTCTGAGCTTCGGAGTGTTTTGGCTCAATAAGTAACGTTTTTTCGTAGCACCAAATACTTAAGGGTAAATTGTCAGTTTTGTAATAAGCATTGCCCATGTTGTAATACAAATCGGCGCTTTCAAACCCTAAATCGTATATGGTATTATACGTGATTAAGGCTTTTTCAAATTCATTAGCCTTGTAAAGCTCATTGGCTTTTGCAAAAGAGTCTAATGCTTGTGTTTTGTCAATTGCACTTAGATTTTTGGCTGTACCTAAAAACAATATGGCAAATGCTATGTATGCTAAAGCTTTCAATTAATTTCTATTGTTTCTATTTGTGAAATCACATTTACCGCATTGTTGTAAATGCTGTTCATTTTGTCTTTTTTATCGCCAGGTGCAAATCGAGCAAATTCGCACTCGTCAATAAGGCTTGTGGTTGACTTTATTAAGTCTTCAGGTATAGCTGCTTGGTTGAGTTTGCTTACAATTATCTCTTTAGATAGCTCTGACTCCGCAATGGAATATTTATCTCTGAAAAATCCGAAAACCGCTTTTGCTACTTCTTCATAAAACTCTACATCTTTTTGCTCATTTAATAATGCTTCAGCTTTTTTGAGTCGTTTTTTTGCTTGTTTGGTGGCCAGTTTTTTTCGAGTACCCATTACATCTTTTTGAGCTTCATGTTTTTTGCGCTTTAAAAAAAGCATTAAAAACAAAAGGCCAAATGGGGTAATTGAAAATATAATGTGTGGAGCTGACAAAAAGGGACTGTAACCTTTAACAAAAAGATTTAAGTTGTTGAACTTAATAAACTCTATATCAGTATTTAAGTAATCTACTTCTGTTTTTACGCTTGACGGTACTCTGCCTTCGGTACCATTTGTAATTGTGCTAAGGTTTTCTCCTTTTCCTACCTTAAATGATAAATCGGTTACTTCAATTACCTTGTATTCTTCTTCTTCAACATCAAAATAGCTAAACCTTACTGGGGGCAGCTTAAATATTCCTTCTCGCCTAGGGAACATTAGGAGTTCAAACCTTCTGGTTCCTTCAATACTTCCGGTTGATCTTGAAAAATTATCATGTGTTTTTACGGGGTAATCTTCAATACCTGGGGGTAGGTCTAGCTCCCACGGTTTAAGCAGTTTTAAATTGCCTTTTCCACTTACGGTTAAGTTTAGAGTTACAGGATCATCAAGTTGAGCTTCGGTAGTGGTTAATTCTGCTTTAAAATTGAGTTGTCCAACCAACCCGCTAAAATCTTTGGGTTTATTTTTTGTTGGCAACTCTTTTACTTTAACCTTTAAGGTTGGCGCACTTAAATCATAATCGTAGTATTTGTAGCTGCCAAAAAAATCATCGAAAATACTGTAGCCACGTTGCCTTGATTTTACTGGTATTTTTGTGTGAAGCACATAGGGGTCAATAATTATTTCACCTGTTTTTTGCGGAAACAAAATAACAGATTCTAACACTCCGGTTTGGTACCTTATGCCATCTACAACTTCATCCTTAAGTTCAAATTTTTCTCGGTCAGAGAGCACTTCTTTCCAAAACCCGTCATACTCAGGCATACTTTTGTATTCGAGCTCGGCAATGGGCATATTGGCCGATTTAAAAAGCTTGTAAGTAACTTTAATTTGATCGCCCAAGTACACATCAGTTTTGTTGATGTATGCTTTAATAAATAGGTTTTCAGCTATTTGAGTGTAAATACCTTTGTCTGCTTCGCTTTGTTCAATAACCTTAATGGTAATTTCATCAGATTTTAACCTTTTACCATTTACGGTCACCGTGGCTGGTGGTATGGTAAATGTGCCTACTTTTTTAGGTTTAATTGAAAATACAAAGGCTATTGATTTTGATACTCTATTGTTTACAATGTTAGTTTCGCTTCGTTGCGAAATGTAGCTGGCAAAATCAAAGTCTACCAGTTGGGGTGGTTCAAAGTTTTGGGGTCTAGCGCCTTGAAACCTGTAGGTGAGTTGCACCGTTTTGCCAAGTGGTACTTTCTTTTTATTGGCTTCAACATAAAACCTATACTCTTGCGCAAAAGCTAAAGTGCTGAATAAAATGGTTAATATGGTAGCAATGCTTTTTACCATTCTTTTTCGGTTTTAATCTCTTTACCTTGTCCTTTCTTTTTTAATATTTTGGCTTGCACTTTCTTTTCTTCTCCTTCAAGGGCTTCAAGTAATTTTTTAGCATCGGCAGGGCTTATGTTTACCTGAGATGGTTGTGGTTGAGACTCTTTGTTTTTATCGCCTTCTTTGTTTTCATTTTTACCCTTATCGCCCTTTTCTTTTTCATCTTTATCACCGTCTCCTTTTTGTTTTTCTTTATTCTGCTGGTCTTTATTATCACCTTCGCCGTTTTGCTCTTTGTCTTTGTTTTTTTCTTTGTTATCGTTGTTCTTGTCGTTTTCTTGTTTATTGTCTTTGCCGTCGTTTCCTTTTTGTTGTTCGTTTAGCTTTTGTAAGGCATAGGTAAGGTTGTATATGGCGTTTCCATCGCCAGGGTATAGTTTAAGCGAATTTTTATATGCGCTAATAGATTCTTTATATTTTTTCTGCTTTAAAAGCGAGTTGCCTAAGTTATAGTAAGCAATGGCTTTTGATCCTTTATCGGGCGATAGTTCTAGTGCTCTGTTAAATTTAACTTCGGCATCAGAGAATTGTTGTTTTTTGTAAAGCGCATTGCCAAGGTTAAAGTAGCCTTCAAAGCTCGAGTTATTGGCTTCTAGCGCTTTGCGGTAGGCTAAATCGGCATTTTCGTATTCTTTGTTGTTAAATGCTGAGTTGCCATTGCGCAAATACTTGTTTTCTTTTTGTGCATTGGCAGCTAAAAAACTGAGTAAGAGGATATGTAATAGCGCTAACTTTTTCATATCAATTTTCAAACAAGTTCATTTTCTTTAACCAAGGGTTTCTACGGTAAGATATTATCCAATCCATCATTAACAAAGCGAGACAAATGCTTAAGAATAACTGAAAATGATCTTCATAATCAGTAAATACCCGCGCTTCCATTTCTTGTTTTTCAAGCTTGAGCAACTCTTCATTTAGCAATTGCGCTACTTCTCTTGTATTATCAAGGCCCAAATAAATGCCATTGCCTGCTTCGGCTACTTCTTTAAGCATATCGGGGTTCATTTTTGATGTAATAATATTGCCTTCTTTATCTCTTTGAAAATCAAAAGTGCGGCCATTTTTGGCACGTGGCACTGGCGCTCCTTTTTCAGTTCCTACGCCAATGCAGTATACCAAATTGCCATTTTCGGCGGCTTCTTCAGCTGCTTGTACGGCATCACCTTCGTGGTTTTCTCCATCTGATATTACTATTATGGCCTTATTTGATTCATTTTTCTCGTCAAAACTTTGCATTGAGAGGCGTATAGCTTCGCCAATTGCGGTGCCTTGGGTGGGAACAATATCGCTACTTATGCTTTCTAAAAACAATTTGGCGGCCGAGTAATCAGTTGTAATTGGCATTTGCACATAAGCATTACCTGCAAAAATTACCATGCCAATTCTATCGCCTTCAAGCTCGGTAATAAGCTTGTTCATAAACACTTTTGCTTTCTCAATTCGGCTTGGGGCAACATCGGTAGCATTCATGCTTCTCGATAAATCTAAAGCTACCATAATATCAATTCCCTCTCTTTTAACTTCTTCGAGTTTGCTGCCAAGCTTTGGGTTGGCAATGGCAATTATAAGTGCTGCCATTGCGGTAAGTACAATTACAAATTTTACCACAGGTTTGTGCAGTGGTAGATTTACCGCTAATCGTTTTAAAAGCGATGGCTTTGCAAATGCGTTTAAGTTGTTTTTACGCTGATTGCGGTAATAGAGAAAAACCCCAACTACAATTGGCAAAATGGCCAAAAGGTAAAAGGCCCAGCTATGTTCCCATCGTAGCATTTATGGTATTCGTTTTATTACTAAAAGATTTACTAATTGTTCGATTACGAGTAACACCAAGGCCGCTATTGCCAAAGGGTAAAACTCTTCGCTATATCGTTTAAACGATGCTACTTGAATTCTACTTTTTTCGAGTCTATCTATTTCTTCAAAAATGTCGTTGAGTTTATTTTCATTAGTGGCTCTGTAGTAGCTTACTCCAGTAAGATTTGCAATGTATTCTAAAAGCTCTTCATCAATATTAACCTTAACGTTTTGTAACGTGGTTTGGCCAAAACGATTTTTTACAGGGTAAGGGGCAACTCCTTCAGTTCCTACGCCAATAGTATAAACTCTCATTTTGAGTGACGCCGCAATTTCGGCAGCAGTTTTGGGGTCAATTATACCTTTATTGTTTTCTCCATCGGTGAGCAGTATTACTACTTTACTTTTTGATTTACTATCTTTTAATCTATCTGCTGCTGTGGCCAAGCCCATGCCTATTGCGGTTCCGTCTTCAACCAGTCCACTTTCTAGTTTTTCTAAGGCTTCGAGCACCACTTTATGGTCTGTGGTAATGGGGCATTGTGTAAAGCTTTCGCCAGCAAAAACTACCAGTCCAATACGGTCATTTGGTCTTCCGTTTATAAACTCCATTGCCACATTGCTTGCTGCCTTAAGCCTGTTGGGTTCAAAATCTTGGGCCAGCATTGAGCTCGAAATATCTATGGCCAGCACAATGTCTATCCCTTCAGTTGATACTTCTTGTTTGCTTAATGATGTTTGGGGCCGAGCTAAGGCAATTATAATTAGGGCAATTGCAAATGACCTAATGGCAATTGGTAGGTGTACTATGTACTCTGAAATACTGCGTTTTACATGCCTAATGGGCTGTAGGCTTGAGAATGTAATTTGCGGATATCGGTTTTTTATAGTGAACCAATAATAGGTCCAATAGGCCGGTAGCAACAATAGAAGCCAAAAAGCCCATGGATTTGCAAATTCTATTTCAAAAAACTTATCAATCATTTTCGCTTTCTGCTATAAGGCTTTCAAAGGTTTTTCTAACAAATTCTTCAATTACAACAAATGCACTTTCGTTTTCTTGTGGCAAAGGGTTGGCTTTGGCAAATTTGGCAAGGTCACCTATTTTTAAAACGTCAATTAATTTGTGTACAAGCTTTTGGTCAATTTTTAACTCTTTAAGCAGTGGTTCAAGCTGTGCGGTAGTTAAATCAAGGGCATCAACTTTATATCGGTTTTGAATATAATTTTTAATGATAAACGATAGCTGAAAGTGAAATTGACTTGACTTGCCCTGCTGCCAAAGTTTTTGGTTTTTAAGATTTTCTAACTGTTCAAAAGCTAAAATATGAGCCGGCTTTTGGGGTTGTTTTTGGAGTCCGCTATTTTTCTTTTTTCGTTGATTGATTAATAATATGATTCCCGCAATAAGACCTGCTAAAACTAAAGCACCACCAAGGTAGGGTAGGGCTTCATTAAGGGTGAAAGGTATGCTTAATGGGCCTGTAACATCCATTATGTCTTGTGTAGTGTCAATAGGCAGCATACCAATATCAATAAACAAAGGGTTTGATATGATGCTGTCTTGGTTTACTTTCCAGGCGAGCCCAGGTATTTCGTAGTAACCTGTATCAAAGCAAGTATAAATTGCAGTTTGCTTGTAAATGGTACGGCCCTTGTTATTTGATTGAGTTACTTCGCCAAGCTCAACCTGCTCTAGTTTTTTAAGGTTTACGGGTAAATTAGGGGGTTCTTGATTTATGTTTTCTGGCGTGCTCCATTCATGCGATATTTTTATTCGCCCACCTATGGGGTAAAACACGGTGTCAGTTGAAATGAAATAGGTATAATCTTGTGCTTGAGCCAAAGCGCCCATGAGTACAAAAGCTAGTACCAGTATTTTTTTCATTTCTTTCATTACCTTTTTAATTCTCTTCGTTTAAAGAATTGCCTAAGTGTTTTTATGTACGAGTCTTCAACTTTTATTGAAAGTAGGTCGCTTCTATTTTTCACAAATTGACTTTTAATCTCTTTTTGATTAGATATAAAAGTATCTGAAAAGTGATCTCGCACTTTTTTACTGGCGGTGTTTACCCATCTAACACTCCCTGTTTCGGCGTCAAGTAATCGAGCCAAGCCAACCTTGGGTAATTCTTTTTCGGCTTCGTCATAAACGTGTATACCCGTTAAATCGTGTTTTTTACAGGCTACGCTTAGGGCTTCAGAAAAATTATCGCACATAAAATCTGACATTACAAATGCAATGCTGCGCTTTTTAATCACATTAGTAAAAAACTTTAATCCTTCAGCTAAATTGGTGCCGTGGCTAGTGGGTTTAAAGTTTATGAGCTCTCTTATAATTCTTAAAATATGGTACTTCCCTTTTTTTGGGGGGATAAAAAGCTCAATAGTATCTGAGAACAAAATGAGCCCTACTTTATCATTATTTTTAATTGCCGAAAACGCCAGCACGGCGCACATTTCAGTAATCAGTTCGCTTTTAAATTGAGTTTTAGTACCAAAGTATGAAGATTTACTTACATCAATTAAAAGCATTAAAGTAAGCTCTCGTTCTTCTTCAAACGTTTTAATAAAAGGCTTTTTGTATCGAGCGGTTACATTCCAATCAATGTTTCTAATATCATCTCCATATTGGTACTCTCGCACTTCAGAAAACGACATGCCTCTGCCTTTAAAAGCAGAATGATACTCACCAGCAAAAATATTGTTGGTAATGCCACGAGTTTTCAGCTCAATGGCTCTTACTTTTTTAAGAATTTCTGTAGTATCTAAATTGGCTTGCATAGGTATTGGCTATGGTACCTCAACGGTATTCAGAATCTCAGCAATTATTTGTTCGGTAGTTATATTTTCGGCTTCGGCTTCATACGTAATACCTACTCTATGCCTCATTACATCTGGGCAAATGGCTCTTACATCTTCAGGAATTACGTATCCGCGTCTTTTAATAAAAGCATAAGCCTTTGATGCTAATGCTAAGTTTATGCTGGCTCTTGGAGAACCGCCGTATTCAATTAGATTTTCGAGTTTTTCGAGCTTAAACTTACCTGGGGCTCTAGTGGCAAAAACAATATCGAGAATGTATTTCTCAATTTTTTCGTCCATATAAACTTCTCTAACAGTTTGCCTTGCTTTTAAAATTTGCTCAGGCCTTGCTACAGCATTTATAGTTTGAGTTTCGTTGCCAACATTTTGCCGCATGATTAACCTTTCATCTTCCATGTTTGGATAATCAATTTTTACTTTTAGCATAAACCTATCTACTTGTGCTTCAGGCAGCGGGTAGGTACCTTCTTGCTCAATTGGGTTTTGAGTGGCTAAAACTAAAAATGGTGCTTCGAGTTTAAATGTGTTTTCGCCAATAGTTACCTGTTTTTCTTGCATGGCCTCAAGTAATGCCGATTGCACTTTAGCAGGTGCTCGGTTAATCTCATCAGCTAATACAAAATTGGCAAATACAGGCCCTTTTTTAACTTGAAAGTCACCTTGTGCTTGATTATAGATCATGGTTCCTACAAGATCAGCGGGCAAAAGGTCAGGTGTAAACTGAATTCTGCTAAACTTAGCATCAACCGCTTTTGATAAGGTATTAATGGCAAGGGTTTTGGCTAATCCGGGTAAGCCTTCGAGTAATACGTGGCCACCGGCCAATGCGCCAATAAGAAGGCGCTCAATCATGTATTTCTGTCCAATAATTTTTTTGTTGACTTCAAGATTAATAAGATCCAGAAAAGCTGATTCCCTTTCTATTCTTTCATTCAATTCTCGTATGTCAACTCCAACACTCGTTTCGCTAGTTTGCATAAGATTGGGTTTGATTTCAGTAAAGCGTGGCAAATTTGTTTAAAGAATGAATTGACCGGTTACCTAAACGAATCAAATAAGACTATATCCTGTTAAATCATGTTAAGCAGCTACATTTTCAGGTAAAAATCACGTGTAAGCGCAATGTATTCAGGTGTATACACATGCCTTTCAATTTCTATTGCGAGTTCAGATGTGTTGCAGCTGAGCGGGGTTTTAGATTTTGTAAATTCAAGTAAAACTCTTTTTGCGCTTTTGTTTACGGTAGGTTTTACCAAAGTTACGCGCGTATTTTCATACTTGTTTTCGCTAGCTATTTGGCAAGCATTGCAAAAATCACTAAAAGGTAATATTAGGCTTATTTTATGCTCAGCCGCCCCAAGTTTGGTGCAAGTATTAAAAAGCTGAGCTAAAGTTAAATTGGTTTTGTGCCTTGCTATTTGCCTTGATTTGTTTTGGGGCAAAGCTGATTGGCTAAAATAGGGCGGGTTAGATACAAAGTGACTCGGGTTAGCATTAAGCTCTACGTTATTAAAATCGCCGCAAATAGATTTTATACTTTGGCTCCATGGGCTGTTTGCAAAGTTGGTTGAAGCTTGTTTTTGGGCCATTGGGTCAATTTCTATAGCAATAACCTTGGCATTGTTGTTTTTTTGAGCAGCAATTAGTGCAATTAATCCTGTACCCGAGCCAATATCGCAAATGGTATGGCTGCCCATAAAATTTGCCCATGCGCCAATAAGTACACCATCGGTGCCCACCTTCATGGCGCATTGGCTTTGTTGTATTGTAAATTGCTTAAATCTAAACTCTGAATTGCTCACCTAAAATGACAGATCGTCGTTTGCGGGTGGTGGTACATCTCCAAATGGAGCTTCAGGAAAATCAGGAGGCCCATCGTTTCCGCCTTGACCACTTTGTTTGGGTGCAATTCTCCAAGCTTGCAAAGTATTAAAATACTTTACTTCGCCTTTTGGGCTGGTCCATTTACGACCTTTTAGGTTGAACGATACTACAACTTGGTCATTTACCTTAAAGCTATCTGCTAAATCGCATTTGTCTTGAATCAATTGAAAAAGCAAATTTTCGGGATACTGTGGGTTATCAGCGTACTCAATTGCAAATTCTCTCTTTTTAAATGAGTCAGTTACCTGGTTGGTGTCAAAAATCTCAATAATCCTACCTTCTATTTCCATTATATTGCTTTTACTGCAAATATGAGCACTTGGCTTGTTTTTTGATTAATGAATTTGAGTATAATAAACAATCGCTTCATTTTGAGTTAATTATAATTTTCGACGAGTGAATTTCTCAAATCTTTAAAGTATGTATAGTTTCGCAAGAGTGCTTGGATATATAAAAAGTTTAGTTTCTATTTTGTTTCTGTTTTTGGCTGTAAATCTTTTTGCAAAAGATGCTGAGCTTAAAATGGTTAATGAATATTTACAGGGTCAGGAGGTAACAGATATTTGCCAATGGAAGGGGAAGGTTTGGGCGAGCACCGAAACAGGCTTGTATAGGTTAGAAGAAAACGGAGCTGTGCAAGTTGCTGTACCTGTTAGAGACAATGACAAAATAACATCGCTTTACAGTGGGTCACCATATACCTTAATATGTGGTACGTTTCAGGGTGATTTGCTATTTATTACTCAAGATAATAGCAACTATTGCCAAGCCGCTTGGCGAATGAAAGATTATATTAAAAACAAATCGTTTTACGTAAACAGTGTAGGCCAAAATGAAAGCGGTATTTGGCTCGGAACCCTTGAAAAGGGGATGCTTTTATACAACCCTGAGAGCGATAGTTTAGCACAATTCTCATTTGATTTTGATAATGATACTGTGGGCTTAAATGTCTACGATTTTGAAATAATGAAAAATAATGTTACCTGGGCTATTGCCCAAGATGGGCTTTATTTTATCATGAATATTTTTGGAAAAGAGGACGAGCTGCAATATTTGAAGAGCAACAAATTAAAACAAAGACCCAACTTACTCATTCGTAAAAAAGAGAGTATTTATTTGGCTTTTACAGAAAATGGAGAAAACCTATTGGCTCAAGCAAAACTTGGCAAAAACGCATTTGATATTCGTTTAAATCGAAAGTCGAAACTGCCAAAAGGAAAAATTAAAGCAGTTGAAATTAACTCATTTTTTGATAAATGGGTGCTTACCGATAAAATAACGCATTGCGTGGGCGATAAAATGATTGATTTTTACATTTATCCAAGTAATAAAAAACCATTTACAACCCGAGACATGATTATTGCATCTGACTACATGTATGTGAGTACCGAAAATAATGGAATTATAAAGTACTCACTTACCGAGAAAAAAGAAGCGATAAAGCAAGAACTGAAGTTTAACGCTACCGAGATTACTTACAACGAGAACCTTGAGCTTGACTTGGTGTTTTTTGCACCTGGTGATTCATCGTTAACACAGGCATCGTACTTACAACTAAACCAAGTAGTTGATGTGCTTAAGAATGATGCGAGTATAAGCGTTGAACTAACAGGACATACCGCAAAAGATGGCGATGTAGGGTTTTTACAGAACCTTTCGTTGGCTAGGTCAAAATCGGTAAAGGATTATTTAATTAGCAATGGCATCGAAAAAAATCGCATTATTGCTACAGGTAAAGGAGCTGAAGAGCTCAAAATAAAAGGAAACCCTAGGTCTCCTAAAAACAGAAGAGTTGAGATTGTACTCAAAAAGTAGAAAGAAAATGATGTAAGTTTTCTTCTAACTTTTACATTCTTAACACGTTAATTTGAACACATTGTCTCCCAAGGCAATTTTTACAGGTAAATAAACGTATGTCACAAAATGGTCAAAATACCTTTGCCCATGCACCATGGTTGGTAATTGCAATATTACTATTGGTGGTAAGCGGCTTAATCTATCAAACTGATTTGATGGATCATGAGGCTGATGTTACGTCAAATCAAAAAAATCATTTAAAAGAAGTAAGCATTGAAATTAAGGCACTTAGGGCCAACTGGCAATCTGAAATTGATGATCTTAAGGCAATTGAACGAGGGTTAGAAAAAGGTACCGAAAGTTATAGGCTCACAAGGCTATTGACATCAACTTTTAGTGGTTTTATTAATGATGCAAATTACCTTGAAAAAGGACTTAAAAGTGTAAAAGATACCGTTGGTTACTATTTTATGGTAAATGAATTGGCCGACATTAAATCCGCATGGAAGGGGAGTAAAAGACTATTGCAAGAACATAAAGGCCTATTGGCTACATTTAGTAAAATATCAGATTATAAAATAAAAGTAGATTCGCTAAGGCAGTTTTTGAGTAATGCAAATAACAAATCACTGTTTACTCAAAAAGAATTAAGGCTGGCCCAAAGGCAAATAACGGGCTATGAGAAAAAAATAAATCAGCTCAGTAATGAGGCTCAATCTGGAGCACAGCAAAATGATTCATTAAGCAAAGTGATAAAACTGCAAAGCGGAAAAATAGATAGCTTGTCTTATTCACTTTTAGCTCAGCGAGAAGCTTATCAAAAAGTTAAAAAAGAAGCATTGCAAAATGCTAGGTTGGCTAACCGCTTAAATTTATGGTACCACGAAAAAACGAGCAAAAACAAGGTAAAGCGCCGTATGTTAACTCAAAACAAAGTTGATTTTAATAAAGGGATTGATTTAAAAAGTATTTATGCTGAATTTAGCTTATCGGCAGATTTATATAAACCTAATCAAGTTTCTGAAGTAATACTTTATAATATTACCGATGGCAGCCGAGTGCAAACAGCCAGTGTGCAGGTTTCGGTTAGAGATCAAAAAAGCGGTGAGTTTTCAATTATACCAAACCGTAAATTAGTAAAAGGGCATTATAAAGTAGAAGTAGAGTATGCCGATAGTATTGTGCTCAGTCAAGATTTTTACGTTTCAAAATAGCCGCCGTTGCTAACCTACCCAATCTTCTTTTATTACCAAACTAAACCTATCGTCTTCAAGCTTTAGATAGCCATATTCGTAGCAGAAGTAATAAATATTTCCCGTTTTGGTTTTATACACGTTGGTAAAATAACTGAAGTTAAACCCAGCTGATATCATATCGTTTTGGCTCACAACAGCTTTGCCTTTTGGATTCAGCTCTTGCAACACTTTTCGGTTCTTTCTTAGTATGCCATTCACCTTTCTTACAAAATTGGTGCTGTCGCTATTTTGTTTGTTATAATAGCTGCTTCTGCATTGGTCATCACAAAAACGTTTGTCTTTTCTACCCTGAATCGGATTCCCACAGTCTAAACATTTCCTTTCCATACAACTAATATAGGCTTATTTATCCGTTTGTAAACGTTTACAAACGTTTTTTAAACGCATACTTACGTTTACAATACGGCTTTGATATTCAGTAGGTTTCACTTTTGGACCATCGAAAATTTCAATAACAATTTAAATCATTAAAGCTATGAACCTACGTAACAAAGTTCAACTAATTGGCCACATCGGAAACGCACCTGAAATCAGAACACTTGACAGCGGTAAAACATTTGCACGCTTCTCAATGGCCACCAACGAAACCTACAAAGACGCAAACGGAAACCAAGTAACCAATACTGATTGGCACAATATTGTGGCTTGGGGCAAAACCGCCGAATTAGCAAAGAACCTGCTAGACAAAGGAAAAGAAGTACTCATTGAAGGCAAACTAAGCACCCGTGAATACGAAAATCAAGAAGGCAAAAAAATGCGCACCGTAGAGGTGCTCGCTCAAAACTTTTTGCTTTTGGGTAAAAAGAATTAAAGCAAGATTATCATTCTTGCTCTCGTTGTGTTAAACCCGTCAGGTCTCTAAGACCTGACGGGTTTTTATTCTAAATTAAGTGAAGCTGAGACCCCAGATTTTAAAAAATCCAAGAAGTTTAGATGACATTCTGTATTTGCCCCCTTCTAGCTTCCCCCAAAGGGGAAGAACTTTAAGCTCCTTCCCTGTGCGGAAGGTTGGGATGGGGCTTCTGTCATGTTAAGGTACGAAGCATCTCTCTAGGGTACGGCCTTTGGTAAAGCTTGTACCCGATTGAGACCCCTCCTTCGTCAGGGTGACAAAGGGGTTGACATTCAAAAGGCAAAAACAACCAGTCATGCGGAAGTACGAAGCATCTCTCAGGGGTACTGCCTTTGCCATGGTCTGTACCCTAAAGAGATCCTTCACTCCGTTCAGGGTGACATTAGCGTATAGAAATCATCAGATAAAGAGAGTCAAGTCATGCTGAGGCACGAAGCATCTCTCTTGGGTACTGCTTTTGGCAAAGCTTGTACCCGATGGAGACCCTTCCTTCGTCAGGGTGACGAAAACAAAATAATATAGTCATGCTGATGTACGAAGCATCTCGCAGGGGTACTACCTTGGCGAACTTCTGTACCCGAAAGAGATCCTTCACTCCGTTCAGGGTGACATTAGCGTATAGAAATCATCAAATAAAGAGAGTCAAGTCTTGCTGAGGCACGAAGCTTCTCTATAGGGTACAGCTTTAACATAAGCTCTTACTCGAAAAAACACATTCCGCTAGCTGGCGAATCAGAATGATACAAGAACACCAAACCCGTCAGGTTTTCAGAACCTGACAGATCTTTTTAAAAAGAAGTTTTTCTATTTTCGCCAACCTTAAATCTTTAAAAAAAATAACAATGAAAAACTGGCTTTTTGGACTATTAACGCTAATTGGGGGGTAATTTACTAGCACAAACAGAATACGACTGGGAAATCATTTATGAAAAAGAAGGGGTTGTATTAAACACATGCGATAACTGGAAGTTTG